>JAEZKX010000059.1 GCA_023436025.1 Pseudomonadota bacterium
CGGCAGATGTGGATAACCGACCGGGATCCAGACAGCCGCGCGGCCGGGCTCGCGCGCCAGGGCGCGGTCGAACATCGCCAGCGCCGCCTGCGCCTGCCCCAGTTCGGCCAGCGCCGCGCCGCAGTGGCCCAGCGCCTCGGCGTTGTCGGGCTCCTGCGCCAGCGCCTGCTGCAGCAGTTCGACCGCCTCCTGCGCCCGTCCGAGCTTCAGCCGCACGGCACCCAGGTTGGTCAGGACCGACGCCCGGCCCGGCACCAGCGCCAGGGCGGCGGTGAAGGCCGTGTCGGCGGCCTGCAGGCGCCCCGCGCCATAGTGCGCCACCCCATCCAAGAAGAGGTCCCGGGCCCGGTCGAAGCTGCTGTCCATCGGCGGGGATCATAAGAGCGCGCCTGCGACAATCGGGCCATGCCTTTCCCGCCGCTCGTGAACGACACCTTCCTGCGCGCCTGCCTGCGCCAGGGCACCGATTACACGCCCGTGTGGCTGATGCGACAGGCGGGCCGCTACCTGCCCGAATACAAGGCCACGCGCGCGCGCGCTGGCAGCTTCATGGGCCTGGCCACCAACGTCGACTACGCGACCGAGGTGACGCTGCAGCCCCTGGAGCGCTTCGCACTCGACGCCGCCATCCTGTTCTCGGACATCCTGACCGTGCCCGACGCCATGGGCCTGGGGCTGAGCTTCGCCGAGGGCGAAGGGCCCAAGCTGGCACGGCCGCTGCGCGACGAAGCCGCGGTGGCGGCCCTGGCGGTGCCGGACCTGGAGCGCTTGCGCTACGTGTTCGATGCCGTCACGTCCATCCGCCGCGCCCTCGACGGCCGCGTGCCGCTGATCGGCTTCTCGGGCAGCCCGTGGACCCTGGCCTGCTACATGGTCGAAGGCGGCGGCTCCGGCGACGACTGGCGCCGCGTCAAGAGCATGGTCTACAGCCGGCCGGACCTGGTCCACCGCATCCTCGCCATCAACGCCGACGCCGTGGCGGCCTACCTCAACGCCCAGATCGACGCCGGCGCCCAGGCCGTGATGGTGTTCGACAGCTGGGGCGGCGCGCTGTCGCACCGCGCCTTCCTGGAATTCAGCCTGCCCTACACCGCACGCGTGCTGGCCGGCCTCAAGCGCCACGGCGCCGATGGCCAGGTGGTGCCGCGCATCGTCTTCACCAAGGGCGGCGGCCTGTGGCTGCCGCAAATGGAGCCGCTGGCCTGCGAGGTGCTCGGCGTCGACTGGACGGTGAACCTGGCCCAGGCCCGCGCCCAGGTGGGCGGCAGCAAGGCGCTGCAGGGCAACCTGGATCCGGCAGCGCTGTTCGCCGCGCCCGAACAGGTGGCGGCCGAGACCTGCCGCGTGCTCGATGAGTTCGGCGTGCCGCACACCGGCGCCGGCACCGGCCCCACCCAGGTGTTCAACCTGGGACACGGCATCAGCCAGTTCACGCCGCCCGAGAACGTGCATGCGCTGGTCGAGGCGGTCCATGCCCATTCGCGGCGCCTGCGCGGCGCAAGCGCGGGCTGAAAACCGCGTCATCAGGGACTTCCCTTGATGGGCGCGGCTGCAAAAACTCTGCCAGCGCACCCGACTTATGCACAAAAACTGGCGAGCGGGGGCGTGGCGGCGGGTTTGTCAAGTGGGCACCGCTCCCAAAAGCGTAGCGCTCGTAAGTTGTTGATTTTGCTAGCCTCGCGGAATCCAACAGGTTCCGCTCCGCGAGCGCAAGCCCTTGATTTTCCGGGGCTTGCCCACGGCGATCCGGCCGCTATCAACAAAGTTATCCACAAGGCGCGCGACAGTGCGGCAAACATCTTTGGAATCAATGACTTACCCAGGCTTTTGAAGCTCGGGCTTAAGCAAGCGACGTAACTCAGCCTTTTTGATGCCCTCGATCGTCCGGGTCGTCGTGCCGACGCCCGCCCACAGCGCCCTCTCCGGGCCCCTCAGCTACACAAGTGAGTTGCCACTTGCGGCTGGCGCATTGGTGCGCGTGCCGCTCGGGCGGCGAGAGGTCTGCGGTGTGGTGTGGGATGAGGATGTTCAGGCGGCGCCGGGGCCGGCCGCCGAGGCGCTGCGGCCGGTCAGCGCGCCGCTGGACGGCCTGCCGCCGCTGCCGCCAGCCTGGAGACAGCTGGTTACGTTCGCGGCGAACTATTACCAGCGCAGCCTGGGGGAAGTGGCTCTTGCGGCACTGCCGCCGCAGTTGCGCGAGCTCGATGCGGCCCAGCTGGCGCGCCGGCTGCGCCGCCGTACGGCCGAGCAAGCACCGGCACAGCCGGCGTCCGGCCCCCCGCTCACCGCCGACCAGGCCGCGGCGCTGGCGGCCATCGCCGCCGAAGCGGGACCCTTCCTGCTGTTCGGCGCCACCGGCAGCGGCAAGACCGAGGTTTACCTGCGCGCGGTGCAGGCGCTGCTGGCGCGCGAGCCCGAGGCCCAGGCGCTGGTGCTGGTGCCGGAGATCAACCTGACGCCGCAGTTGCAGGCGCGTTTCGTCGAACGCTTCGGCGCCGCGGCCGTGGTGCCCATGCACAGCGGCATGACCCACCCGCAGCGCCTGCGCAGCTGGCTCGCGGCCCACCTGGGCGAAGCGCGCATCGTGCTGGGAACCCGCATGGCGGTGTTCACGCCGCTGCCGCAGCTGCGGCTGATCGTGGTCGACGAGGAACACGACCCGAGCTACAAGCAGCAGGAGGGTGCGCGCTATTCGGCACGGGACCTCGCCGTCTACCGCGGCCACCGTGAAGGCGCGAAGGTGGTGCTGGGGTCGGCCACGCCTTCGCTGGAGAGCTGGCAGGCCTGCGAGCGCGGCCGCTACCGCTGCCTGGAGATGCCGCAGCGCGTGGGCGACGGGGCGCTTCCCCGCGTGCGGCTGGTCGACATGAACCGGCAGCCCAAGGGCGCCCTGTTCTCGCCGCCGCTGGTGGAGGCCATCCGCGAGCGCATCGGGCGCGGCGAGCAGTCGCTGGTGTTCCTCAACCGCCGCGGCTATGCGCCGGTGCTGGCCTGCAATGCCTGCGACTGGCGCAGCGAATGTCCGCACTGCAGTGCCTACCGCGTGTTCCACAAGATCGACCGCACCCTGCGCTGCCACCACTGCGGCTACGCCGAGCGGGTGCCGCGCAGCTGCCCCGCCTGCGGCAACGTCGACATCGCGCCGCTGGGCCGCGGCACCGAGCGCCTGGAGGAGCAGTTGCAGCAACTGCTGGCCGACGCCCGTCCCGGCGGCCGGCCCGCACGGGTGGCACGCATGGACGCCGACAGCACCCGCCACAAGGGAGCGCTCGAGGAGCAGCTGGCCCAGGTGCACGCCGGCGACATCGACGTGCTGGTCGGCACCCAGATGGTCACCAAGGGCCACGACTTCCGCCGCATCACGCTGGTGGCCGCGGTGAATCCGGATGCGGCGCTGTTCTCCGCCGACTTCCGCGCGCCGGAGCGGCTGTTCAGCCTGCTGATGCAGGCCGCGGGCCGCGCCGGCCGCGATGCCGCACGCGCCGCCGCCAGCGAGATGTGGGTGCAGACCTGGAACCCCGAGCATCCGCTGTTCGCCGCGCTGCGCAAGCACGACTTTCCCGCCTTCGCCGCCCAGCAACTGGCCGAGCGCGCCGAGGCCGGCATGCCGCCCTTCGCCTTCCAGGCGGTGCTGCGCGCCGAGGCCCGCACCCAGGAGGTGGCCCATCAGTTCCTGTGCGCCGCCGCCGACGCGGCGCCGGACCTGGCGGGCAGCGAACATGTGCAGGTGTATGCGCCCGTGCCGATGGCGGTGCAGCGCGTGGCCAACGTCGAACGCGCGCAACTCCTGGTGGAAAGCCGCTCGCGGCCCGCCCTGCAGGCCTTCCTGGCGGATTGGCAGCCTCGGCTGCAGGCCGCGAAGCCACGCGGGCTGATCCGCTGGGCGGTGGACGTGGATCCGCTGGCGGTTTGAGCGGCCGCCGGCGCGGCGTGCCGGCGCCAGTGCGCGCCACCCTAGCCGTTCTTTTCCTTCAGGGCCGCCTCGTAGAGTGCATTGCGTGGCGCGCCCGTGATCTCGGCGGCCAGCTTCACCGCGGTCTTCACGGGCAGCTCCGCCAGCAGCAGCCGCAACACGCGCACGGGCTCATCCGCGTCCACCTGCGCGGCCACGGGGTGCAGCACCAGCGCGAATTCGCCCACCGTCCGCTTGGCTGCGCCCTGCAGCCAGGCGGCGAATCCGCCGCAGGTCAGCGTCGCCAGTTCCTCGAACTGCTTGGTCAGCTCGCGCCCCACGGTCAGCCGCCGCTCGCCCAGCGGCGCCAGCGCCTCGGCCAAGGCGGCGATGCGGTGCGGCGCCTCCAGCAGGACGACGGCCCGGGTCTCGGTGGCCAGGCGGCGAACCGTCTCCTGCCGCTCCATGGCCTTGGCTGGCAGGAAGCCATGGAACACGAAGCCCGCGTCCTCGCCGACCGCCCCGGCAGCGCTCAGCACCGCCGTGATGCTGCTGGGTCCGGGCAGCGGCACCACCGGGAGGCCGGCAGCCTGGGCGGCAGCGACCACGCGCGCACCCGGGTCGCTCACGCCCGGGGTTCCGGCATCGCTGGCATAGGCTACGCGCTCGCCCTGCTGCAGCCTCTGCAGCACCGCCTGCGCCCCTTCCGCCTCGTTGTGGCGGTGCACGCTCAGCAGCGCCGAACCCGGCTTGTCGATGCCGTAGGCGCGCAGCAGGGCGTGGGTGTGGCGGGTGTCCTCGCAGGCGATGCAGTCGGCGATCTGCAGCAAGTGCAATGCGCGCAAGGACACATCGGCAAGATTGCCGATGGGCGTGGCGACCACGTACAGCGCGCCCTTCGGATAATGCTGCGCAGCGGCCGCCTCGCGCGCGGCAGTGAGGGCGGAGGCGAATGAAGCGCTCAAGAAGTCTCCAGGGGGGTGAGGGGCCGGCGGCCGGCACCACCAAGCATGCGGGCGACGCAGCCGAAGACCGGGCGCTCGATTACCTGGCGGCGCGCGGGCTGCGCCTGGCCGCGCGCAATTATCGGACGCCCGGCCGCGGCGGCGGCGAGATCGACCTGGTGCTGTGGGACCGCGACGGCACGCTGGTGTTCGTCGAGGTGCGCACGCGCCGCACGCGCGACTGGGGTGGCGCGGCCGCCAGCGTCGGCTTCGCGAAACAGCGCCGCATCATCCTTGCCGCGCGCCACTTCCTGCTGCGCCTGCCCTCCCCGCCACCCTGCCGCTTCGACGTGGTCAGCATGGAAAACGGCGCGATCCAGTGGATACGCGCCGCTTTCGATGCTGGCTAGGACCCGCTTCCCGCAGGTCTTGGGTCCTAGCTCACCAGGTCGGGCGATCAGCCGCGGTCGGCACGGGGCGCCGGGGCGGCAACCGGCTCTTCGACCGGCGCCGGGGCGGCACCCATCGACTGCTGCTCTTGCGCCGGGGCCGGGGCCTGGGCCACCTGGGCCTCCTCGACCACGGCGACTTCCTCGACGGTGGTGACCTGGGCCGTCTGCACCTGGTCGATCAGGCCGGGAACGCCCGTCTCACCCATGGAGGTGAGGTGCGAGCTTTGCTGGCCCGCGCCCAGGGCGGGGTTGGTGACGAACGGGTTCGGCGGCACGCCTTGCGCCACGGCCACGCCGATCACGGCGACGGCGGATGCCCCAGCGATGAGACCAGCGATTTTTTTCATGACAGCCATTGCAACTTCTCCTTGAGCTTGATTTGTGAACTTGAACCTAAAACCTGCGGGCATCGAAGCCAGCGGTGTTGAGATTAGTGGGTGGGAAGTTGGGCGGAGTCAGTTTCGCGCGGCACCTCTTGTCGGGGCACATCCGTGTGGGCGTCGGCCATTCCCCAGCCGCACCCGTGGGTCATCACCTACACGCTCCCGCGCGCCTCGCAACGGATGGCGGCCAGCCGTAACGAGGTGTGCGAATGACAGGCCGCTGTCAGCCTGCGTCGGGGCGCGCGCAGGTTCGCGCCGCCGTTTCGCCCGTGCCGCCACGCGCCCAGCGCGTGTGTGAGACGCCTGCAGGCACAGGCATGCGCATCGCAAGCAGCAGGCCCGCGTGCGCGTTGCCGTGCGCATGCAGGTTCAGCGATGCATGAGGCCGCCATCGCGCACGCTGCGGGTGCGCGCGTGAAGATGCGCTGGATCCCGTGAAACTCCTGAGCCTGGTGCGGCTCGAACACATGGCCACCCTCGCGGGTATGGTGCAGTCCGGCCGGGGCATCACGGTGGTGCCCGAGCTCACGCTGTCCCAGTCCACGCGGCCGGGGCTGGTGGTGCGCCCGCCGAAGATCGCGGGACTGTCGCGCTCCATCGACGTGGTGCGCCGCCGCGGCAAGACCCCTGTCGGCCGCGGCTGCCGCGCTGTACGACCACATGCTGGTCGAGCGGCACAAGATCCACGATTTCCTGCGGATGCAACTGGGCACCGCAGCCGTGTAAAACACCGCCCGCGGCAAGGGGCGGCGGTATCATTCCCCGGACCATGCTCGAGCAACGCATACAGCAGCACTTCATCGACAGCGCCGACCTCAAGTACCAGGCGGCGCAGAGCCTGAGCAAGCCGATTGCCCAGGCGGTGCAGGCCGTGCTGGCCTGCGTCACCAGCGGCGGCAAGGTGCTGGCCTGCGGCAATGGCGGATCGGCCGCCGACGCGCAGCACTTCGCGGCGGAATTCGTCGGCCGTTTCGAGCGCGAGCGGCCCGAGCTGGGCGCGATCGCGCTCACCACCGACAGCTCCATCCTCACCGCCATCGCCAACGACTACGACTACGAGCGCATCTTCTCCAAGCAGGTGCGCGCCCTGGGCCAGGCCGGCGACGTGCTGCTGGCCATGTCCACCAGCGGCAACTCGGCCAACGTGCTGGCCGCCATCGAGGCGGCGCACGAGCGCGAGATGTCGGTGGTGGCCCTCACTGGCCGCGGCGGCGGCAAGATGGCCGGCGTGCTGCGCGAGACCGATGTGCACATCTGCGTGCCGCACGAGCGCACCGCCCGCATCCAGGAGGTGCATATCCTCGCGCTCCACTGCATCTGCGACGGCGTGGATGCGCAACTGCTCGGCGACCAGGAAACTCCCGCATGACCCAACGACTCCTCCTCTCCTCCTTCTGCGTGGCGCTGCTGGCCGGCGCCTTGAGTGGCTGCGCGCCGCTGGTGATCGGCGGTGCCGCCGTCGGCACCGCCCTGATGGCCACCGACCGCCGCACCTCGGGCGCCCAGATCGACGACGAGGCGATCGAGCTGCGTTCCGCGGCCCGCCTGCGCGAGGCCTTCGGCGACCGTGCGCACGTCAGCGTGACCAGCTACAACCGCCAGGTGCTGCTGACCGGCGAGGTGCCGAGCGAAGCCGCGCGGGCGCAGGCCGAGCAGATCGTCGCGCGCGTCGACAACGTGCGCGCGGTGGTCAACGAGCTGGCGGTGATGCCACCGACCACGCTGCCGCAGCGCTCCAGCGACGCCCTCGTCACGGGCAAGGTCCGCGCCTCCTTCGTCGATGCATCCGACCTGCAGGCCAATGCCTTCAAGGTGGTCACCGAACGCGGCACGGTGTACCTGATGGGCCGCGTGACGCCGCGCGAAGCCGAGCGCGGCACCCAGATCGCCCGCCAGGTGGGCGGCGTGCTGAAGGTGGTGCGCATCTTCGAGATCGTGTCGCCGCAAGACCTGCAGCGCACCGGCGTCGCGGCGGAGCAGCGCGCGCCGGCGCCCGCACCGGCTGCCGCCGTGGTGGCGCCCCCGCCGCAACCAGCGCCGGCCGTGCAAGGTGGCCCCGTGGTGACGCCGATCCGGTAAGACTTTCCAGGACGCCCGCGGGGTGCACGCGCGCCAGCGGGCGGCCCTGGAGCCTTCATCGCGCGGGCTTCAAGCGACAGGGTGCGCCCACTGAGCGGGCCCACCCGGTGGCAAGAGTGCGCCGCGGGGGAGGCTACTTCAGGCGCCGGATCAGGCTGGAGGTGTCCCAGCGGTTGCCGCCCATCGCCTGGATGTCGGCATAGAACTGGTCGACCAGCGCCGTCACCGGCAGGCGGGCGCCGTTGCGTTTGGCTTCCTCCAGCACCAGGCCGAGGTCCTTGCGCATCCAGTCGACAGCGAAGCCGAATTCGAACTGGTCGGCGATCATGGTCTTGCCGCGGTTGTCCATCTGCCAGCTCTGGGCAGCGCCCTTGCCGATCACCTCGAGCACCTGCTCCATGTCGAGGCCGGCCTTGGTTCCGAAGGAGATAGCCTCCGACAGGCCCTGCACCAGGCCCGCGATGGCGACCTGGTTGACCATCTTGGCCAGCTGGCCGGCGCCGCTGGCGCCCAGCAGGGTGAAGGCGCGCGAAAAGGCCATGGCCACCGGCTTGGCGGCCTCGAAGGCCGCGGCATCGCCGCCGCACATGACGGTCAGCATGCCGTTCTGCGCGCCCGCCTGCCCGCCCGAGACCGGCGCATCGATGAACTGCAGGCCCTGCTGCCGCGCCTGGGCCGACAGCTCGCGCGCGACATTGGCCGAGGCGGTGGTGTGGTCGACGAAGATCGCGCCCTTCTTCATGCCGGCGAAGGCGCCCTGCTCGCCCAGCACCACTGAGCGCAGGTCGTCGTCGTTGCCGACGCAGCAGAACACGAAGTCGCAGTCGGCCACCGCCTCGCGCGGCGTGGCCGCCGCCGTCCCCTTGAACTCCTCGGTCCAGGCCGCGCGCTTGGCGGCGCTGCGGTTGTAGACCGTGACCTGGTGCCCGGCCAGCGCCAGGTGGCCGGCCATGGGAAAACCCATCACGCCGAGGCCGAGAAAGGCGACCTTGCGCGAAGGGGTCGGTTCGTAAGCGCGGGGGTTGGTGCTTGCCATGGGCGCGACTTTAGCAGCGGAAGGCGGAACGGAAAACCGCCAAAGGCAAGGACGCAAAAGTCGCAAAGGTCACGCGAAAGTCGCAAAAGGACAGCCAGAAAAATTTTCTTCTTCTGGAAGTCTTTTCGCGACTTTTGCGAAACCTTCGCGACTTTTGCGTCCGGTGTCTGGCTTTCCCGACGGCCCGCCTTCGATGGCCTCAGACGATGGCCAGGTGCTCCGTGCCTGCCGCCAGGTCCTGCGTCTTGGCGCGCTGCGAGTTCAGCTTGATCTGCAGGCGCAGGTCGTTGACGGAGTCGGCGTTGCGCAGCGCGTCCTCGTACGAGATGATGTTGTTCTCGTACATGTCGAAGAGCGCCTGGTCGAAGGTCTGCATGCCCAGGTTGCGGCTCTTCTTCATCACTTCCTTGATCTCGGACACCTCGCCCTTGAAGATGAGGTCCGAGATCAGCGGCGAGTTCAGCAGGATCTCCACTGCTGCGCCGCGTCCCTTGCCGTCCTGCTTGGGCACCAGGCGCTGCGAGATGAAGGCCTTGAGGTTGAGCGACAGGTCCATCAGCAACTGCGGCCGGCGCTCCTCGGGGAAGAAGTTGATCACGCGGTCGAGCGCCTGGTTGGCGCTGTTGGCGTGCAGCGTGGCCATGCACAGGTGCCCGGTCTCGGCGAAGGCGATCGCGTGCTCCATGGTCTCGCGGTCGCGGATCTCGCCCATCAGGATCACGTCGGGCGCCTGGCGCAGCGTGTTCTTGAGCGCGGATTCCCAACTGTCGGTGTCCAGGCCCACCTCGCGCTGCGTCACCACGCAGTTCTTGTGCGGGTGCACGAACTCCACCGGATCCTCGATGGTGATGATGTGACCGTAGCTCTGCTCGTTGCGCCAGTCGATCATGGCCGCCAGGGTGGTCGACTTGCCCGAGCCGGTGGCGCCCACCAGCACCACCAGGCCGCGCTTGGTCATCACCACGTCCTTCAGCACCTGCGGCACGCCCAGCTTGTCGATGGTCGGCAGGGTCTGCGGAATGACCCGCAGCACCATGCCCACCTTGCCCTGCTGGACGAAGGCATTGACACGGAAGCGGCCGATGCCCGGCGGCGAGATCGCGAAGTTGCACTCCTTGGTGCGCTCGAACTCGGCGGCCTGCTTGTCGTTCATGATGGAGCGCGCCAGCGCCAGCGTGTGGGCGCCATTGAGCGGCTGCGGCGACACCTTGGTCACCTTGCCGTCCACCTTGATCGCCGGCGGAAAATCGGCCGTGATGAAAAGGTCCGAACCGTTGCGGCCGATCATCAGCTTCAGCAGGTCGTTGATGAACTTTGTTGCCTGGTCGCGTTCCATTGCTTGCTCGCTCCTAACTTCGAGGGGCCGGAGGCCAGGGGCTGGAGACTAGGGAAACGCCCGCCATCCCGAGCCTCTATCCAGCCTCTAGCCTCTAGCCTCTAGCCTCTAGCCTCTAGCCCGGGAAATTCTCCGGGATCTTCGCCTTGCTGCGCGCTTCGGCCGGACTGATCATGTTGCGCTTGACCAGGTCGGCGAGGTTCTGGTCGAGCGTCTGCATGCCGAAACTGTTGCCGGTCTGGATGGCCGAGTACATCTGCGCCACCTTGGCCTCGCGGATCAGGTTGCGGATGGCCGAGGTGCCGATCATGATCTCGTGCGCCGCCACCCGGCCGCTGCCGTCCTTGGTCTTGCACAGCGTCTGCGAGATCACCGCCTGCAGCGATTCCGACAGCATGGCGCGGACCATTTCCTTTTCTTCCGCCGGGAACACGTCGATGATCCGGTCGATGGTCTTGGCGGCCGACGAGGTGTGCAGCGTGCCGAACACCAGGTGCCCCGTCTCGGCCGCGGTCATGGCCAGGCGGATGGTCTCCAGGTCGCGCATTTCGCCCACCAGGATGCAGTCCGGATCCTCGCGCAGCGCCGACTTCAGCGCGTTGGCGAACGACAGCGTCATCGGGCCTACTTCGCGCTGGTTCACCAGGCACTTCTTGGACTCGTGCACGAATTCGATCGGGTCTTCCACCGTGAGGATGTGGCCGTACTCGGTCTCGTTCAGGTGGTTGATCATCGCCGCCAGCGTGGTCGACTTGCCCGAACCGGTGGGGCCGGTCACCAGCACCATGCCACGCGGCTTGAGCGCGAGGTCCTGGAAGATCTTGGGCGCGTTGAGCTGCTCCAGCGTGAGGATCTTGGAGGGAATGGTCCGGAACACGGCGCCGGCGCCGCGGTTCTGGTTGAAGGCGTTGACGCGAAAGCGCGCCAGGCCTTCGATCTCGAACGAGAAATCGCACTCGAGGAACTCTTCGTAGTTCTTGCGCTGCGTGTCGTTCATGATGTCGTACACCATGGCATGGACCTGCTTGTGGTCCATGGGGTCGACGTTGATGCGGCGGACGTCACCGTGCACCCGGATCATCGGCGGCAGACCGGCCGACAGGTGCAGGTCGGACGCCTTGTTCTTGACGCTGAATGCCAGCAGCTGGGTAATATCCACGAAACCCTCGATCCCTCTTATGTTGATGGCCACGGCCGGGCGTGCCCGGCGGTGGCTGGTCCATTATGACCACGATTGCCGACAACCTCCAGAGCGTGCGCGCGCGCATCGCGCGCGCGTGCGAAGCGTGCGGACGCGACGTGACCGATGTCACGCTGCTGGCCGTCGCCAAGACCTTCGGGCCCGACGCCGTGCGTGCCGCGCATGCCGCTGGCCAGACCGCCTTCGGCGAGAACTACATCCAGGAAGCGGTCGAGAAGATCGCGCTGCTGGCCGACCTGCCCCTGCAGTGGCACTGCATCGGCCCCATCCAGAGCAACAAGACGCGCCTGGTCGCCCAGCATTTCGACTGGGCCCACACCATCGACCGGCTGAAGATCGCGCAGCGGCTGTCGCAGCAGCGGCCCGAGGGCCTGACGCCGCTGCAGGTCTGCATCCAGGTCAACATCGACGGTGGCCCCAGCAAGTCGGGGGTGGCGCCGGACGAAGCGCTGGCCCTGGCGCGCGAGGTGGCGCAGCTGCCCCGGCTGCAGCTGCGCGGGCTGATGACCATTCCCGAGCCGGCCGAAGGCTTCGACGCCCAGCTGGCGGTGCACCGCAAGGCGTGCGCGCTCTACGACGAGATGCGCGCGGCCGGCCTGCCGCTGGACACCTTGTCGATGGGCATGACCGGCGACCTCGAGGCCGCCATCCAGGCCGGCAGCACCATGGTGCGCGTGGGGACCGCCATCTTCGGCGGCCGTGGGCGGCCTACTTCTTCGGTGCCACCATCGGCTTGATGTTGCCGCAGTCCGCGCCCAGCCACTTGCCGGTGGCGTCCGTGGTCATGGTTTCGCTCTTGCCGTCCGACCCGGTCTTCATGGTCATGCGGCTGCGATAGGCCTCGGAGCTGAGGTAGGTGAACTGGCCCTCGCCGCTGGAGGGCGGGTTGCTGCAGGAGAACGCCATCTTCAGGGTGTTGCCGGAGCGGCTGCGGCTGGTGATGCGGCAGCCTTCCTGCATCGGCACGTCGTCGCGCGCGACCATCTCGCGCGACATGCAAACGCGCATCGCCATGGCGCCGCCGGCGCCAGCGCGGGGCATCTGCATGCCGCGCTGCGCCATCATGGCTTCCATCTGCTTGCGCTGCTCGGGCGGCATGGCGGCCAACTCCTTCTGCATCTCGGCCATCGCCTGGTCCAGCTCCGCGTTGCCGCTCATCTTGTTGTGGATCTCCCACAGCCCCGGCTTGAGGTTCTGGGCGGCGACGGGCAGGCTGGTGGCCAGCAGGATGGCGGCGGCGCCGAACAGGGCGGCATTTTTCATGGGCAGCTCCTCCGAAAAAGCGGCGATTCTGCTGCCCAAAGAGGGCGCCTCCGGGGCGTGACAAGGCCCCGTCGTGAGAAGCTGCACAAGCGGCAGCGGGCCCTACACCGGATGGGTGGGGCCGCATCCGACGCGCCAGGCGGAAGTGCGCTTTCGCCTTTTTTCGGACATCGGCACCTGTCGTGCCGGCGCGACAGCTCAGAACTTCAGCAGATTGCGCGCCACCTGCTCGCGCGCCGGATCTCCCAGCAGCTCGCTGGCGCTCGGCAGCTTGCCGTCGAACTCTCCCAGCACGTCCTGCAGGGCCTGCAGCGTGCGGGCCAGGTCCGCGTCCTCGGCGCCACGCCGCTGCAGGTCGGCCCGCGCGTCCGCGAGCGCACGGAACAGCAGGGCCCGGGTGTTGCCCCGGATCACCAGGTTGCCGTCGGCCTGCCAGATGGCTGTGTGCATGTATTTCATGGCGCTCTCCGCATCGTTGGCCCCCAGAATGGAAGCGCCCTCGACCGCGCCGTGTGGGGCAGGCGGGGGAACGCGCGACGGTGGGCGGTGACACGCCGCGTCGTCCGTGGCCGGGCGGCGGGGTGGGAAAGGCGCACGCGCTTGTCGGCGCGCGCCTGCAAGGCGGCGTTTCGACAGTGCGCCCTTGCGCAGGAACGCCCTGTGGCGACGGCATAGCGGTCGCGCCGGGCGAGCACGCCTGCCGCGTTTCGACACATCAATGCGCTGCGGCCGCCGCTTCACCCGCCCCGGCGGTGCGCTGCGGCCGCGTCAGCCACACCAGGCCGATCAGTGCCAGGAAGACCAGCGACGACAGGTGGAAGATGTCGTTGGCGGCCAGGGTGAAGGCCTGCTGGTCGATCAGGCGGTTGATCTGCGCCAGCGCCTGTTCCTGGCTCAGCCCGGCGGCGCGCAGGCTGGCCAGCGTCTGTTCGGCCACGGCATGGCCGTTGGACATGGCGTCGACCAGCTGCGCATGGTGCAGCGCGGCCCGGCTTTCCCACAGCGTGGTGGCCAGCGAAGTGCCCATGGCGCCGGCCGTGATGCGCACGAAGTTGGACAGCCCCGACGCCGCGGGCAGCCGCTCGGGGGGCAGGCCCGACAGCGTGATGGTGGTCAGCGGGATGAAGAAGAAGGCCACCGCGACGCCCTGCACGATGATCGGCATCAGGATGGTCTGGAAGTCGGCCTGGGTGCTGAAGTGCGAGCGCATCCACATCACCAGCGCGAACACAAGGAAGGCGAAGGTGACGTACTTGCGTGGATCGACCTTGGCCACCGTGCGGCCGACGATGGGAGACAGCACCAGGGCCAGCAGGCCCACCGGCGCCGTCACCAGGCCGGCATCGGTGGCGGTGTAGCCCATGAACTGCTGCAGCCACAGCGGCAGCAGCACGACGTTGCCGAAGAACAGGCCGTAGGCGGTGGCGGTGGTGACGGTGCCGGTCCAGAAGTTGCGCACCGCGAACAGCCGCAGGTCCACCACCGGATGCGCGTCCGTCAGCTCCCACACCAGGAAGAAGGCAAAGCCCACCAGCGCGGCCACGGCCAGCGCCACGATCAGCGGCGAGTGGAACCAGTCGTGCTCCTTGCCGAGGTCCATGGTCATCTGCAGGCAGCCGATCCACAGCACGATCAGCGCCAGGCCGACGCCGTCGATGGGCAGCCGCCGCCGCGGACTCTCGCGCTCGCGGTAGATGCCCCAGGTGGCCGCCGCCGCGACCAGGCCCACCGGGATGTTGATGTAGAAGATCCAGGACCACGAGATGTTGTCGGTGATCCAGCCACCCAGCAGCGGCCCCAGCACCGGCGCGACCAGCGTGGTCATGGCCCACATCGCCATCGCCAGGCCGGCCAGCGCGCGCGGATAGCTGGCAAGCAGCAAGGTCTGCGACAGCGGGATCATCGGCCCGGCCACGAAGCCCTGCAGCGCGCGGAAGGCGATCAGCATCGCCATGTTGGGCGCCAGCCCGCACAGCCAGGAGGCGATGACGAACAGCACCACGCTGGCGACGAACAGGCGCACCTGGCCGAAGCGCTGCGACAGCCAGCCCGTCAGCGGCACGGCAATGGCATTGGCAACGGCGAAGCTGGTGATGACCCAGGTGCCCTGGTTGGGGCTCACGCCCAGGTCGCCGGCGATGGCCGGCAGCGAGACGTTGGCGATCGAGGTGTCCAGCACGTTCATGAACGTGGCGGCGGACAGGGCGATCGTTCCCCACAGGCGCGCCGAGCCTTCCAGCGGCGGCGGCGGCAGGGGCGGCGCGGCGGCTTGCGGCATGCGGGATCAGCGCAGCGTGTGGGAGGCACCGCCCGCCACCTTGCCTGCCACCGGCGGCGCGGCTGGGCGCTGCGTGGGCACACCCGCGCCGGCATGCAGCGCGATCACGCGCCGCACCTCGGCCTCGGCGCCGTCGTCGACGGCCTCGAATACCTGGGTCCGGGCGGCCGCGGCGGCGCGCGGTGCATCGGCCAGTGTCTTGCCGTCCTGGCCGGTCACGTCCACCACCGCCTCCATCGACAGGCCGACGCGCAGTGGATGCGCGGCCAGCTGCGCGGGGTCGAGCGCGACACGCACCGGCACCCGCTGCACCACCTTGATCCAGTTGCCGGTGGCGTTCTGCGCCGGCAGCAGCGAGAAGGCGGCGCCGGTGCCCACCCCGAGGCCGGCCACCCTGCCCTTGTATTCGACGCGCTTGCCATAGACGTCGGCGGTCAGGCGCACCGGCTGGCCCAGGCGGATCTTGCGCAGCTGCACTTCCTTGAAGTTGGCGTCGACCCAGACCTGGTCGAGCGGGATGATGGCCATCAGCGGCGTGCCGGCGGCGACGCGCTGGCCCAGCGGCACGGTGCGCTTGGCGACGTAGCCGTCCACCGGCGCCGGCAGCGCCGCGCGCTGCCGCGCCAGCC
>JAEZKX010000293.1 GCA_023436025.1 Pseudomonadota bacterium
ACCTCGGCCCGTACCGGCTGGCCTCCTGCTCACGCAAGTACCGCCGCACGGTGTTGCGCGAGCAGCCAAGCTGCCTCGCGATCTCCCTGATCCCCTCGCCCCTGCGGGCCATCACACGCATCTCCACTGCTTGCTCCTGGGTCAACATCGACGGCCAAAAGGCCGCCATCGTCGCCCAGGTGGGTCACTTTTACTCCGGCGCAGTGGGTCAGTTTTACATCGGCGCCAACAACTTCTGACGAAGTACCTGCGGCCGGCAGTCGCACCCCGTGCGGGCGCGTGGATTGAAACCAGAGCTCGCAGTCCGTCTGCAATGTGTCCGCATCGTCGCGCCCCGTGCGGGCGCGTGGATTGAAACCACGCCAGCGGCCTGAAACTCCAGCAGGGCATCGACGTCGCGCCCCTGCGGGTGCGAGGATTGAAACCTGGCCGGTGGCAGCGGCGATGGCGGCCCGGGCCAGTCGCGCCCCGTGCGGGGGCGTGGATTGAAACACGCCGTCCACCTTGGCGATGGCGTCGTCCAGGGCGTCGCGCCCCGCGCGGGCGCGTGGATTGAAACTCTGCGTCGATGCACTCGGCGAACGTGTCGATTGCAGTCGCGCCCCGTGCGGGCGCGTGGATTGAAACCGCACCAAAATGCGGCGTCTGGCCGCCATCCCCGGTCGCGCCCCGTGCGGGCGCGTGGGTTGAACATCCGTCCTCCCGCAATGGAGCCGCCAAACGAGAGTCGCGCCAGGAGCGCATGCGCCGACTCGGCGGCCACGCCGAGTGCAGTCCTGCGCCGCCTCGGTAGCAGTGGTTCGACAGCCCGCCACCGCCTCGATCGCACCCGTGCTGCCTACCCAGCCGCCTCCAACCCATTCGCGAAATGCTCCCGCATCCGCTGCATCGCGGCTTCGCCGTCGCGCCGCACGATCGCCTCGACCACCTCCCGGTGTTCCCGCAGCGATTCGTCCACCCGCCCGGACTTCAGCAGCGAGTTGTGGCGGTGCAGCTTCATCACCTTGCGCAGGTCGGCCACCATCTGGTTGCGCCAGCGGTTGCCGGCCAGCTCCAGCAGGCGCATGTGGAAGCGCTCGTTGAGGGCGAAGAAGTGCTCGTGGTCGCCCACGGCGGCTTCGAGTTCGCCGTGCAGTGACTGCAGCTCGCGCAACTGCGCATCGGTGGCGCGCTGCGCCACCACGGCGGCGGCGTCGCTCTCCAGCAGCGACAGCAGGTGGTAGACCTCCGCCAAGTCCTGTTCCGACACCTCGGTGACATAGGCGCCGCGGCGCACCTTCATGGTCACCAGCCCTTCGGCGGCCAGCACCTTCAGCGCTTCGCGCAGCGGCGTGCGGCTGATGCCGTATTCCTGGGCCAGCTTGACCTCGTCGATCCAGCTGCCCGGCTCCAGGTCGCGGCGGAAAATGCGCTGGCGCAACAGCTCCGCCACCTCTTCGTAGAGGGCACGGGGTGCAAGCGAGACGGCAACCATGGAGGCGGATTCTAGCGCGATTGAATTCTTTATCAATAATTATGAATCAGCTATGATCCGCGGATTCGCGCCGGACCGCTGGCGCCGCAGGACGGACATGAACGCGCAAAAGCCTGAATTCGAAACTGCTTCGCTGGAGCAATGGACCCGTGCCGCCGCCAAGGCCGCTCCGGGTGGCGATGTGGCCGCCTTGAACTGGGTCACGCCCGACGGCATCGTCGTCAAGCCGCTGTACACGGCGCAGGACGTCGCGGGCCTGCCGCACGCCGACACGCTGCCGGGCTTCGCGCCTTTCCTGCGCGGGCCGCAGGCCACGATGTACGCGTCGCGGCCGTGGACCATCCGCCAGTACGCGGGCTTTTCCACCGCGGAGGAGTCCAACGCCTTCTACCGCAAGGGCCTCAAGGGCGGCGGCCAGGGCGTCAGCGTGGCCTTCGACCTGGCCACGCACCGGGGCTACGACAGCGACCATCCGCGCGTGGTGGGCGACGTCGGCAAGGCCGGCGTGGCCATCGATTCGGTGGAGGACATGAAGATCCTGTTCGACGGCATTCCGCTCGACAAGGTCTCGGTGTCCATGACCATGAACGGCGCCGTGCTGCCGGTGCTGGCCGGCTACGTGGTGGCGGCGGAAGAGCAGGGCGTGCGGCAGGACCAGCTGTCGGGGACCATCCAGAACGACATCCTCAAGGAGTTCATGGTCCGCAACACCTACATCTACCCGCCGGAGCCGTCGATGCGCATCGTGGGCGACATCATCGCCTATACCGCGCGCAACATGCCGAAGTTCAACTCGATCTCGATCTCCGGCTACCACATGCAGGAGGCGGGCGCCAACCAGGCGCTGGAGCTGGCCTTCACGCTGGCCGACGGCAAGGAGTACGTGAAGACCGCGCTGGCCAAGGGACTGGACGTCGACGAGTTCGCCGGCCGCCTGTCGTTCTTCTGGGCGATCGGCATGAACTTCTACCTGGAGATCGCCAAGATGCGGGCGGCGCGGCTGCTGTGGTGCCGCATCATGCAGGGCTTCGGGGCGAAGAACCCCAAGAGCCTGATGCTGCGCACGCACTGCCAGACCTCCGGCTGGTCGCTGACCGAGCAGGACCCGTACAACAACGTGGTGCGCACCACCATCGAGGCGATGGCCGCGGTGTTCGGCGGCACGCAGTCGCTGCACACCAACAGCTTCGACGAGGCCATCGCGCTGCCCACCGAGTTCTCGGCGCGCATCGCCCGCAACACGCAGCTGATCATCCAGGAAGAGACCCACATCACCAACGTGATCGATCCCTGGGCCGGCAGCTACATGATGGAGAAGCTGACCCAGGACATGGCCGATGCCGCCTGGAAGATCATCGAGGAGGTCGAGGCGCAAGGCGGCATGACGCGCGCGGTCGACTCCGGCTGGGCCAAGCTCAAGATCGAGGCTGCCGCGGCCGAGAAGCAGGCGCGCATCGACTCGGGCCGCGACGTCATCGTCGGCGTCAACAAGTACCGGCTGGAGAAGGAAGACCCGGTCGAGATCCTGGAAGTGGACAATGTGCGCGTGCGCGAGCAACAGATCGCGCGCCTGCAGAAGATCAAGGCGACGCGTGACGGCGCCCGTGTGCGGGCCGCGCTGGAGGCGCTGACCGCGTGCGCCCAGGGCGGCGAGGGCAACCTGCTGGAGCTGGCCATCCAGGCGGTGCGCCTGCGCGCCACCGTGGGCGAAGTCAGCGACGCCCTCGAGAAGGTGTTCGGGCGCCACCGCGCCGATACGCAGAAGGTGACCGGCGTGTATGCAGCTGCCTATGACTCGGCCGAGGGCTGGGGGAAACTGAAGTCCGAGATCGCCCAGTTCGCCGAGGAACAGGGGCGGCGCCCGCGCGTGATGATCGCCAAGCTGGGGCAGGACGGCCACGACCGCGGCGCCAAGGTGGTGGCCACGGCCTATGCGGACCTCGGCTTCGACGTCGACATGGGGCCGCTGTTCCAGACGCCCGAGGAATGCGCGCGCCAGGCCATCGAGAACGACGTGCATGCCGTGGGCATCAGCACCCTGGCCGCCGGCCACAAGACGCTGGTGCCCGCCATCATCGCGGAGCTGGAGAAGCAGGGCGCCAGCGACATCATCGTCTTCGTCGGCGGCGTCATTCCGCAGCAGGACTACGAGTATCTCTACAACGCCGGCGTCAAGGGCATCTACGGCCCCGGCACGCCCATCCCCGCGAGTGCCAAGGACGTGCTCGAGCAGATCCGCAAGGCCGTCGAATCGGGGCCGGATTCCAATTGAGCCCCGCCCGATGCAAACGCCGAACAATTGGAATCTGACCCCAATTCTTGAGGGGGAGCGGCGTGCCGTGGCCAAGGCCATCACGCTGCTGGAGTCCACGCGCGGCGACCACCGGGTGCAGGCCGATGCGCTGCTGACGGCGCTGCTGCCGCGCACGGGCAGGAGCTTCCGCCTGGGCATCAGCGGCGTGCCGGGCGTGGGCAAGAGCACCTTCATCGAGGCCCTGGGCCTGCACCTGATCGCACGGGGGCACAAGGTGGCGGTGCTGGCGATCGATCCCTCGTCCACCGTGTCGGGCGGCTCCATCCTGGGCGACAAGACGCGCATGGAGCAGCTCTCGGTGCATCCGCAGGCCTACATCCGGCCCAGTCCCTCCAGCGGCACGCTGGGCGGCGTGGCGGCCAAGACGCGCGAGGCGATGCTGGTGTGCGAAGCCGCCGGCTACGACGTGGTGATCGTCGAGACGGTGGGCGTGGGCCAGAGCGAGACCGCCGTGGCCGGCATGACCGACATGTTCGTGCTGCTGCAACTGCCCAACGCCGGCGACGACCTGCAGGCCATCAAGAAGGGCGTGATGGAGCTGGCCGACCTGGTGGTGATCAACAAGGCCGACATCGACCCCGATGCGGCCACCCGCGCGCAGGCGCAGATCACCAGCGCGCTGCGCATCCTCGGCCAGCACGGCCGCCCCGACCATGCCCACCACGACGAGACGTTGTGGCATCCGCAGGTGCTGCAGTTCAGTGCGCTCAAGGCGCAAGGCATCGACCGCTTCTGGGATGCAGTGCAGCGTTTCCGCGCGCTGCAGACCGCCAATGGCCGGCTCGAGGACCGGCGCCGGCAGCAGGCCCTGAGCTGGATGTGGGAACGCATCGCCAGCGGCCTGCAGCAGGCCTTCCGCGAACATCCCGCGGTGAAGGCGCAGCTGCCCCAGGTGACGCAGGACGTGGCGCAGGGCCGCCTGGCCGCATCCACCGCGGCGCGTCGCCTGCTGGCGCTCGGCCAGGCCGCGCCGGCGGATGCCGCGGGCCACGACGACAGCGCTGCCGGGCCACGCCCGGCGTGACAGACAACGAAGAAGGACTTCCATGCAAGCCATCCTGGAACAACTCGAGAAGAAGCGCGCCGCCGCGCGCCTCGGCGGCGGCACCAAGCGCATCGAAGCGCAGCACAAGAAGGGCAAGCTGACCGCGCGCGAGCGGCTGGACATCCTGCTCGACGAAGGCACCTTCGAGGAATGGGACATGTTCGTGGAGCACCGCTCGCACGACTTCGGCATGGCCGACAACAAGCCGCCGGGCGACGGCGTGGTCACCGGCTACGGCATGATCAACGGCCGCCTGGTGTTCGTCTTCAGCCAGGACTTCACCGTGTTCGGCGGCGCGCTGTCGGAAGCGCATGCCGAGAAGATCTGCAAGGTGATGGACCAGGCGATGAAGGTGGGCGCGCCGGTGATCGGCCTGAACGATTCCGGCGGCGCGCGCATCCAGGAAGGCGTGGCTTCGCTCGGCGGCTATGCCGACGTGTTCCAGCGCAACGTCATGGCCTCCGGCGTGGTGCCGCAGATCAGCATGATCATGGGCCCCTGCGCCGGCGGCGCGGTGTACTCGCCGGCCATGACCGACTTCATCTTCATGGTGAAGGACAGCAGCTACATGTTCGTCACCGGCCCGGACGTGGTGAAGACGGTGACGCACGAGGAGGTGACCGCCGAGGAGCTGGGCGGCGCGTCCACGCACACCGGCAAGAGCGGCGTGGCCGACCTGGCCTTCGAGAACGACGTCGAGGCGCTGATCATGCTGCGGCGCCTGTACAACTACCTGCCGCTGAACAACCGCGAGAAGCCGCCGATCCGTCCCAGCAACGATCCGGCCGACCGCATGGACTACTCGCTCGACACGCTGGTGCCCGAGAACCCGAACAAGCCCTACGACATCAAGGAGCTGATCGTCAAGACGGTGGACGACGGCGACTTCTTCGAGCTGCAGCCGGACTACGCGAAGAACATCGTCATCGGCTTCGCCCGCATGGAAGGCCAGACGGTGGGCATTGTCGCCAACAATCCGCTGGTGCTGGCCGGCTGCCTGGACATCAAGAGCAGCATCAAGGCGGCGCGCTTCGTGCGCTTCTGCGACGCCTTCAACATCCCGGTGATCACCTTCGTCGACGTGCCCGGCTTCATGCCCGGCACCAGCCAGGAGTACGGCGGCATCATCAAGCACGGCGCCAAGCTGCTGTACGCCTATGCCGAGTGCACGGTGCCCAAGGTCACGGTGATCACGCGCAAGGCCTATGGCGGCGCCTACGACGTGATGAGCTCCAAGCACCTGCGCGGCGACGTCAATTTCGCCTGGCCCAATGCCGAGATCGCGGTGATGGGCGCCAAGGGCGCGGTGGAGATCATCTTCCGCGAGGACAAGGGCGACCCGGCCAAGCTGGCCGCGCGCGAGGCGGAGTACAAGGAGCGCTTCGCCAACCCCTTCGTCGCCGGCGCCCGCGGCTTCATCGACGACGTGATCCTGCCGCACGAAACCCGCAAGCGCATCTGCCGTTCGCTGGTCATGCTGCGCGACAAGAAGCTCGAGAACCCGTGGCGCAAGCACGGGAACATTCCTCTTTGAAGCGCGCCGTCGAAATCGGACAGCCGGACGCAAAAGTCGCAAAGTTCACGCAAAAGTCGCGAAAGAAGACCATGAAACATTCTCCTGGATGTTCTTTTGCGACTTTTGCGGAACCTTCGCGATTTTTGCGTGCTTGACCCCGCATTCCAGGACTCCAACATGTTCACCAAGATCCTCATCGCCAACCGCGGCGAAATTGCTTGCCGGGTCATTGCCACGGCGAAGAAGATGGGCATCGCCACCGTCGCGGTGTACTCCGACGCCGATCGCGACGCCCGCCATGTGGCGCTGGCGGACGAGGCCGTCCACATCGGGCCGCCGCCTTCGCGCGAGAGCTACCTGCGCGGCGACAAGATCATCGCCGCGGCCAAGGAGACTGGCGCGCAGGCCATCCACCCCGGCTACGGCTTCCTGTCCGAGAACGAGGAGTTCGCGCGCCAGGTCGAGGAACAGGGCCTGGTCTTCATCGGGCCCAAGCACGCCTCCATCGCGGCCATGGGCGACAAGATCGCGTCCAAGAAGCTGGCCAAGGAAGCGAAGGTCAACACCATCCCCGGCTACAACGAAGCCATCGACAGCGCCGAGCAGGCGGTGCAGATCGCCCGGGACATCGGCTATCCGGTGATGATCAAGGCCTCGGCCGGCGGTGGCGGCAAGGGCCTGCGCGTGGCCTACAACGACAAGGAGGCCCTGGAGGGCTTCACCTCCTGCCGCAACGAGGCGCGCAACAGCTTCGGCGACGACCGCGTCTTCATCGAGAAGTTCGTCGAGGAGCCGCGCCACATCGAGATCCAGGTGCTGGGCGACGCCCACGGCAACGTGATCTACCTGCACGAGCGCGAGTGCTCCATCCAGCGCCGCCACCAGAAGGTGATCGAGGAGGCGCCGTCGCCCTTCATCAGCGACGCCACGCGCAAGGCCATGGGCGAGCAGGCCGTGGCGCTGGCCCGGGCGGTGAACTACCAGAGCGCCGGCACGGTGGAATTCGTGGTCGGCAAGGACCAGTCCTTCTACTTCCTGGAGATGAACACCCGGCTGCAGGTGGAACACCCGGTCACCGAGTGCATCACCGGCCTGGACCTGGTGGAGCTGATGATCCGCGTGGCCGCCGGCGAGAAGCTGCCGCTGGCGCAAGAGGACGTGCGGCGCAACGGCTGGGCCATCGAGTGCCGCATCAACGCCGAGGATCCGTTCCGCAACTTCCTGCCGTCCACCGGTCGCCTGGTGCGCTTCCAGCCGCCCAAGGCCAGCATGTGGGCGTCGGACACGGAGCATCTGCACGGCGTGCGCGTCGACACCGGCGTGGGCGAGGGCGGCGAGATTCCGATGTTCTACGACTCGATGATCGCCAAGCTGATCGTGCACGGCAGCGACCGGCACGACGCCATCGCCAGGATGCGCGAAGCGCTCAATGGCTTCGTGATCCGCGGCATCTCCAGCAACATCCCCTTCCAGGCGGCGCTGCTGGCGCACCCGAAGTTCGTCTCCGGTGAGTTCAACACCGGCTTCATCGCCGAGCACTACGCCGGCGGCTTCAAGCCCGAAGACGTGCAGGCCGCCGACCCGGACTTCCTGGTGGCGCTGGCGGCCTGGGCCAACCGCCGTGCCCTGCAGCGCTCGGCCGGCATCACCGGGCAGATGCGCGGCCACGAGTTCAACGCGGGCGAAGACTACGTGGTGGTCCAGCTCGATGCCGCGGGCCAGCACCGGCACCAGCCGGCCCGCGTCACCGACTACGACCCGGCTTCCGGCTCCGCGGTGGTCGAGACCGCCGGCAAGCGCTACCAGGTCGCCAGCACCTGGCACCTGGGCGCCGCCCGCATCCGCGGCACGGTCGACGGCCGTCCGTTCACCGCACAGATCGAGCGCGGCGTGCCGCGCAACCCGGTGGCCCTGCGCATCGTCCACGACGGCGCGCGGCTCGACGCCATGGTGCTGACGCCACGCACGGCGGAGCTGCATGCGCTGATGCCGTTCAAGGCGCCGCCGGACATGAGCCGCTTCCTGCTGTCGCCCATGCCGGGCCTGCTGGTCGACGTCGCCGTGCAGCCGGGCCAGAAGGTGCAGGCCGGAGAGCGGCTGGCGGTGATCGAGGCGATGAAGATGGAGAACGTGCTGTTCGCCGCCGCCGACGGCGTGGTCGGCAAGGTGCTGGCCGCCAAGGGTGATTCGCTGGCCGTGGACCAGCCCATCGTGGAGTTCGAATGAAACCGTTCCAGGTGCTGGGCATCCAGCAGATCGCGATCGGCGGGCCCGACAAGGCGCGCCTGAAGAAGCTGTGGGTCGACCTGTTCGGCCTGGAGGTGACCGGCACCTTCCAGAGCGAACGCGAGAACGTCGACGAGGACATCTGCGCGCTGGGCGCCGGGCCGTTCAAGGTCGAAGTCGACCTGATGCAGCCGCTGGACCCGGAGAAGAAGCCCGCCGTCCATGCCACCCCGCTGAACCACGTGGGCCTGTGGGTCGACGACCTGCCCAAGGCGGTGGAATGGCTCACCGCCCAGGGCCTGCGCTTCGCCCCCGGGGGCATCCGCAAGGGCGCCGCCGGCTTCGACATCTGCTTCGTCCATCCCAAGGGCAACGACGAATTCCCCATCGGCGGCGAAGGCGTGCTGATCGAACTCGTGCAGGCCCCGCCCGAAGTGGTGCAGGCGTTCGGTGCCCTTGCGCGGGCGCCGGGGTAGGGCAGCCAAACTGCCGGACATCCGAGTTCCCGGACGCGAAAGTCGCAAAGGTTTCGCAAAAGTCGCGAAAGAAGACAACGAAAAATGGATCAGGCTTCTTGGGCTGTCCTTTTGCGACTTTTGCGTAGCCTTCGCGACTTTTGCGTCCGGTTGTCCGCCTTCGGCTGTCCTGCGGCAGTAGGTTAACCTTCGCGTCATGGACCTCTCCCGCTTTCCCCGCCGCCGCTACACGCCGTTTGCGACTCCGCTCGAATTCATGCCGCGCTTCAGCGAGGCGCTCGCCGCCTCCTGCCCCGGCGGCAAGGGGCCGAATGTCTGGATCAAGCGCGACGACATGCTGGGGCTGTTCCCCGGCGGCAACAAGACGCGCAAGCTCGAGTTCCTGATGGCCGATGCCCTGGCCCAGGGCGCAGACACCATCGTGACCTGCGGGGCGCCGCAGTCCAACCATTGCCGCATCACGCTGGCCGCCGCGGTGAAGGAAGGCCTCAAGTGCCGCTTCGTCATCGAGGAGCGCGTTCCCGACAGCTACGACGAGAACGCCAGCGGCAACAACTTCATGTTCCGCCTGCTCGATGTCGAGGCCATCACCGTGGTGCCGGGCGGCAGCAACATGGCCGAGGCCATGGCCAAGGTCGCCGCCGATGTCGCCGCCGAGGGCCGCAAGGCCTACATCATTCCCGGCGGCGGTTCCAACGCCATCGGCGGCCTGGGCTATGTCGCCTGCGCGCAGGAGCTGCAGCAGCAACTGTTCGACCAGGGCGTGCGCATCGACCGCGTGATCGTCGGCTCCGGCAGCTCCGGCACGCACGGCGGCCTGGTCGCCGGCTTCCTGGGCAACAACATCCGCATCCCCATCACCGGCATCGGCGTCAGCCGCGACCCGGCCGACCAGGCCCCGCTGGTGCGCAAGGAGGCACGGGCCGTGCTGGACCTGCTGGGGCTGGACCTGCCCTTGCCCGACGACGCGGTCGAATGCGTGGGCGGCTTCTGGCAGCCGAAGTACTCGGTGCCCAACGCCCGCATGGTCGAAGCGGTGCAGATGCTCGCGCGCACCGAAGCCATCCCGCTCGACCCGGTCTACACCGGCAAGATCATGGCCGGCCTCATCGGCCTGGCGCGCGAGGGCGTGCTGCGCGCCGGCGAGAACGTGTTGTTCCTGCACACCGGCGGCCTGCCATCTTTGCACGCTTACGAACGCGAAGTGCTGGGACAGGTGCCCATGGCTGCCTGAGGCCTGGCCCCGCGCGGGTGAACCTGTGAGAATCCGGGCCACTCCCGGCTTCCCATGGACAAGGCCCCGCACCACCTGCTTTCCGCCGCCGCACCTGGTCCGCCGGCGGCCCAGGAAGCCGTGTTGCGTTGCCAGGCGGCGCTGCTGGCGCGCGAACGGCTGGCGGAAGCCGCCACCGCGCTGTGCGCCGAAGTCGCCGAACTGCTGCCGGCCCGCCGGGTGAGCGTCGGACTGCTGCAAGGCGAGCGCCTGCGCATCGCCGGCAGCTCGCAGGCCGGCGCGATCGATCCGCACCAGGCCGCGGCCGCCACGCTGGCGGCCGTGATGCACGAGGCCATGGACC
>JAEZKX010000311.1 GCA_023436025.1 Pseudomonadota bacterium
GTCCGGCGCGGTCACGCCGCGCCGGCGACCGGCGGCGCGCCGGTGCCGGCGGCCGCGGCCTGCAGCTCCTTGCGGTAGCGATTGAGCTCCTGCACGCTCTTGAAGCTGCGGTCCATCAGCAGGCTGAGGTTGTGCAGGATGCGCTCGACGACCTTGCCTTCCCAGGTGGCGTCGAAGTTGATCTGCTTGTCGAGCCAGTGCTCCAGCCACTCGGGATCGGGCAGGCGCGACTGCACGGTGTCGCGCGGGAACAGCGCCTTGTTGACGTGCAGGTTGGTCGGGTGCAGCGCCTGCGCCGTGCGGCGCGCGCTGGCCATGAGCACGCCCACCTTGGCGAAGGCCGCCTTGGCCTCGACGCCGAAGTTGGCGATGGCGCGCTTCATGTAGCGCAGGTAGGCACCGCCATGGCGGGCCTCGTCCTGCGACAGGGTCTGGTAGATGTGCTTGATGACCGGCTCGGTATGCCACTCGGCCGCGCGGCGGTACCAGTGGTTCAGCCGGATCTCGCCGCAGAAGTGCAGCATCAGCGTCTCGAGCGCCGGCGCCGGCTCGAACTCGAAGCGCACCTCGTGCAGCTCCTGCTCGGTGGGCACCAGGTCGGGCCGGAAGCGCCTGAGGTATTCCATCAGCACCAGCGAGTGCTTCTGCTCCTCGAAGAACCAGATGGACATGAAGGCGGAAAAGTCGCTGTCATCGCGGTTGTCGCGCAGGAACATCTCGGTGGCCGGCAACGCCGCCCATTCCGTGATGGCGTTCATGCGGATGGTCTGCGCCTGCTCGTCGGACAGCCGCGAGGCGTCGAACCGGTCCCAGGGGATGTCCTTGTCCATGTCCCAGCGGACGGACTCGAGTTGCTTGAAGAGTTCCGGATACAGCATTTGGAACTAGATTTTACCGGTCTCGTGTCGACTGCGGGTCGGCGCTATGCTGGGGGCGCCCAAGGAGCCCCCGCCATGCCCCTGTCCAGACGCCTGCTCATCCACGTTGCAGCCGGGGTTTTCCTCCCCTGCGCCGCCTCTGCGCAGGCGGCGCAGCCGGCCTGCCCGGCCCTGCTGCAGCACACCTTCCTGCGCCTGCAGGACGAGAAGCCGCAGCCGCTTTGCCAGTACGCAGGCAAGGTGCTGCTGGTGGTCAACACGGCGAGCTTCTGCGGCTTCACGCACCAGTACAGGGGACTGGAACAGCTGCATGCCCGCTACGCCGGGCGCGGGCTGGTGGTGCTCGGCTTTCCCTCCAACGACTTCGCCCAGGAGACCGGCAGCAACGAGGAGATCGCCGCGTTCTGCGAGAACACCTTTGGCGTACGGTTTCCGATGTTCGCCAAGAGCGCCGTGCGCGGCGCGGACGCCAACCCCCTCTTTCGCGCGCTGGCCGCGCAGGCCGGCCGGCCGCCGCGCTGGAACTTCCACAAGTACCTGGTCGGCCGCGACGGGCGCGTGGTGGCCGACTTCAGCAGCCTCACGGCGCCCGGCGACGCCGCGCTGGTCCGCGCGGTCGAACGCGAGCTCGATCGACGCTAGTTCACAAAAATTTACGACCTGGGCCGCGCCTGAGCGGAACCTGGCGGCGCGGGCGCGAGTCCGACTTCTCACAAAAGAGGAAGGACCCCAACCGTTTTTTGCTGCTGCGAAGCCACCGGCCCCCCGGGCCGGATGCAATCCCGAGACGACTCTTCTCCTCCTCCCTCCCTCCCTCTTCGTCACGGGGCGCTTCGCGGCATTTTTCTTTCCACGCAAGACGGCGGCCCAGGTGGCCGCCGTTTGCTTTTGGGAAGGGCGCAAGGCCGGAGCTGACGGTTGACCGCGCAGCGGTCGCGCCGTTCTGCCCGGAGACCCCTTCGATGCGAGGGCCGCGGCCCGCCCTCGGCCGCGGGTTCGAGGCTACTTGGGCAGGGTGTCCGCGAAGCTCGCGCGCTGCATCAGCTTCTCGTGCAGCTTGGCGAGGTTGGGGTGGGGCGTGCGCCAGTCGATTTCGGGAAAGCGGAAGTCCAGGTAGCCCAGCGCGCAGCCGACGGCGATGTCGGCCAGGCTCAGGTAGATGCCGGCGCAGAAGGGCTTGTCGCCCAGGCCCTGGCTCATGGCCTTGAGGCTGGCCTGCACCTTGGCCAGCTGGCGGTCGATCCAGGCCTGGCAGCGCTGCGCCTTGGGGCGGCCGGCCCAGTGGTTCTCCAGGCGCGCCAGGATCAGCGCGTCCAGCACGCCGTCGGCCAGGGCCTCCCAGGTCTTGACCTCCGCGCGCTCGCGCCCCACCGCAGGAATCAGCTTGCCCACGGGCGACAGCGTGTCGAGGTACTCCACGATCACGCGCGAGTCGAACAAGGCTTCGCCACCTTCCATCACCAGGCATGGCACCTTGCCCAGCGGGTTCGACTGCATGATGGTGGTGTCCGCGCTCCAGACGTTCTCCTCGACGAACTGGTAGTCGAGCTTCTTCTCGGCCATGACCACGCGCACCTTGCGCACGTAGGGGCTGCTCGTTGCTCCAATCAACTTCATGGGCGCTCTCTCAAACGTCTTCGAGTTCTGTCGGGGAAGGACCAAGGGGGCGTTTCATTCTAGGTGAAGCGCTCTGGCGGGCTGTCGTGCACCCGCGACAAGCCCACGCGGCGCGGACCGTCCAACCCCGCCGCCTACAATTCCGCCATGGCTCTTTCCCCCATTTCCGCCCTGTCTCCGCTGGACGGCCGCTATGCCAGGCGGCTCGCTGCGCTGCGTCCGCTGATGAGCGAGCAGGGCTACATGCACAAGCGCGTGCAGGTCGAAGTCTGCTGGTTCATCGCGCTCAGCGACGCCGGCTTCGCCGAGTTCAAGCCGCTGTCGCCCGGCGCGCGCACCTACCTCCTGGGCCTGGTCAAGTCCTTCTCCGAAGCCGACGCCGCCGCCATCAAGGAGATCGAGAAGACCACCAACCACGACGTCAAGGCGGTCGAATACTGGATCAAGTCCAAGTTCGAGGCGCGGCCCGAGCTGAAGAACGCCAGCGAGTTCGTGCACTTCGCCTGCACCAGCGAGGACATCAACAACACCAGCCACGCGCTGCAGCTCAAGGGTGCGCGCGACCAGGTGCTGCTGCCCGCGCTGGACACCGTGATCGGCACCATGCGCAAGATGGCGCATGCCTACGCCGACGTGCCGATGCTCAGCCGCACCCACGGCCAGACGGCCAGCCCGACCACCGTCGGCAAGGAGATCGCCAACGTGGTCGTGCGCCTCGCGGCCGCGCGCGAGAAGATCGCCGCCGTCAAGCTGCTGGGCAAGATGAACGGCGCGGTGGGCAACTACAACGCCCACCTCTCGGCCTGGCCCGGCTTCGACTGGGAGTCGTTCAGCCGCAAGGTGGTGGAGTCGCCCGAGCCCCTCGGCCTTGGCCTGACCTTCCAGCCGTACAGCATCCAGATCGAGCCGCACGACTACATGGCGGAGCTGTTCGACGCGGTGGCGCGCACCAACACCATCCTGGTCGACTGGTGCCGCGACGTCTGGGGCTACATCAGCCTGGGCTACTTCAAGCAGGCGCTGCGCGAGGGCGAGATCGGCTCGTCGACCATGCCGCACAAGGTCAATCCGATCGACTTCGAGAACGCGGAAGGCAACCTGGGGCTGGCCAACGCGCTGCTCAAGCACCTGTCCGAGAAGCTGCCGGTGTCGCGCTGGCAGCGCGACCTCACCGACTCCACGGTGCTGCGCAACATGGGCGTGGCGCTCGGCTACGCACTGCTGGCCTGGCATTCGCTGGGCATCGGCCTGGCCAAGCTGGAACTCAACGAGGAGGCATTGCGCGCCGACCTCGACGGCGCCTGGGAAGTGCTGGCCGAACCGATCCAGACCGTGATGCGCCGCTACGGTGTGCAGGGCGCCTACGAGAAGCTGAAGGAAGTCACGCGCGGCAAGACCGTGTCGCCCGAGGACCTGCACCGGCTGGTGCGCTCGCTGGAGATTCCGCAGGAGGAAAAGGAACGCCTGCTGGCATTGACGCCCGCCTCGTACATCGGCAAGGCCGCCGAGCTCGCGAAGCGCTGCTAGTGGCCCTGAAGTCCACCATCTTCAAGGCCACCGTCGCGGTGGCCGACATCGACCACGGCTACTACGCCGACCATGCGCTCACCTTGGCGCGCCATCCGAGCGAGACGGACGAACGCATGATGGTGCGGCTGGCGGCGCTGGCCTTCCATGCGCACGAGCTGCAGACGGTGTGCAATGGCGACGGCACGCTGGCCTTCGGCGCGGGCCTGAGCGACCCCGACGATCCGGACGTGTCGCTGAAGGACTTCACCGGCGCGACCCGGCGCTGGATCGAGGTGGGGCAACCCGACGAAACCGCCATCACCAAGGCCTGCCGCAAATCGGAGCGCATGGCGGTCTATGCCTTCCACCATGCGGCCGAAGTCTGGTGGCGCGGCATCGAGACCAAGCTCACACGGCTGGAGAACCTGTCGGTGTACCGCATCCCGTCCGAAGCCTCGCAAGCCCTGGCCGCCATCGCCCAGCGCAGCATGCAGCTGCAAGCCACCATCCAGGAAGGCGTCCTGATGCTGGGCGACGCCCAGCGCCACGTCGACGTGGAACCGGTGCGCTGGCGCTGACGGCGCTCTGAGCGGACGTCACGGAAGGCGGACAGCCGGACGCAGAAGTCGAAAGCGGACTGCCGGAGGCAAAAGCCGAAGGCGGACAGCCGGACGCAAAATTCGCAAAGGTTGCGCAAAAGTCGCGAAAGAACAGCCGAAGAAGGTTTTTCTCCTTCTTTTTTCTTTCGCGACTCTTGCGTCGTTTTTGCGACTTTTGCGTCCGGCAGCCCGGCTGTCCGATTTCGCGGCTCTCGCGCGCACCCACTAAGGCATGGGGCGCCCGCAGTTCCAGCATTCCTCGAAGCCGCCTTCCACCAGTTCGCCGCAGGCGCAGGTCCAGCGGCGTTGCGGCAGGTGGGTGAGGTCGCGCAGCAGGGCGCGGGCCTGGGGTTCCTGCTCGTCGTGGGTGAGCCACAACTCCGGCAGGCACTGGTCGGGCGGCAGCTCGCCGGCGGCGCCCAGGAGGAACTGGCGCTGCACGCTGACGTCAATGCCGGCTTCGTGCAGCGTGTCGGCCCACATGGCGGCGATCGCGAGGTTGGGCGCCTGTGCGAGCCGGCGCATGGTCAGGGCCTGGACGTCGGCGCCGGCGGCGCGATCACGCTTTCGGCGGCGCGCTCGGCGTAACGGTTGAAGCGCCAGGCATCGCCTTCCAGCGTGATGCGGCGCCAGACCTGGCGTTTCTCGGCCGGCGACATCTCGGTCCAGCGCTGCACCTCCTCGAAGCTGCGCCCGCAGCCCTTGCACTCGGCATCGCCCTGGCTGGTGGAGCAGATGGCGATGCAGGGGGTGTCGGGCTGGGTGTCGAACCAGGCCTTCCAGGCGGCGTAGGCGTCGGCGGGGAATCCCTTCTCGTCGGCCTCGTCCTCGTGGTAGTAGACCATGAGGGCATAGACCTCGGCCAGCGCGCGCAACTGCGGCGCCAGCGTCACGCCGTCGGGCGAGGGCTTGCGCTCGCGCCAGAAGTTGATCGCGGCCTCGATGTCGGTGATGTGGATTCCAGCCATGGGGGGACGGGATCATAGTAGCTTCCACGAGGCGCGCCCGCGCCGCCTGTGGTCTAATTCGCTCCACGAAGGGGAGTAGCTCCCAGTCGGCCTGCCGTCAATACGAAGCGCAAGCTTCCGGCTCGCCGGGCCGCCGCCCACCGGGCCGCGGCCGAGCAAGACCTTCGATCGGGCCCGTGCGGCCTGGATCGAAGCTTTCCGTCGTACCGCCGTCCGCGCGGTCCGCCTCTTCGTTCCATGCCGCCCGGGTGTTCTCACCCTTCGGAGTTTCTGCATGGAATTCATGTCCGCCCCATGGTGGTCCGCGCTGCTGGCCATCATCCTCATCGACCTCGTGCTCGCCGGCGACAACGCCATCGTCATCGCGCTGGCCGCGCGCAACCTGCCGCCCCACCTGAAGAACAAGGCCATCATCTGGGGCACGGTCGGCGCCATCGCCGTGCGCTCGGTGATGACGCTGGGGGTGGTCTGGCTGCTGAAGATCCCCGGCCTGATGCTGGTGGGCGGCATCGGCCTGCTGTGGATCGCCTACAAGCTGATCGCCGGCGACGGCGGCGACGAGGAACACGGTCCCGCGGCCACCACCTTCTGGGGCGCCATGAAGACCATCATCGTCGCCGACGCGCTGATGGGCGTGGACAACGTCCTGGGCGTCGCCGGCGCCGCCCAGGGCTCCATGGACCTGGTCATCATCGGCCTGCTGGTCAGCATCCCCATCGTCGTGTTCGGCAGCAAGATCGTGCTGAAGCTGGTGGAGCGCTTCCCCATCATCATCCACATCGGCGCGTCGGTGCTGGCGTTCACGGCCGGCAAGATGATCGTGAACGAGGGCCTGCTGGACAACGTGTTCGATTCCAGTGCAATTGCGCGCTGGACCACGTATGCTGTGTGCATCGGCGGCGTGCTGGGCGCCGGCTGGCTGGCCACGCGCTCCTCGCGCGCCGCCGCCGGGGAAAAGTCCGCCGGCTGAGCTACAGCCCCTGAGGAGTGCCCATGGACAAGGTCATCGTATACGTGGACGATCCGGCGTACGCGCGGCAGCAGTTGCCCGCGGACGCCGTTCCCACCCACTGGGTCCTGGTGGCCTGTGCCCCGCGCATGACGCATCGCATCAGCAAGTGGGTGAGCCACTCGGCACGCGAGAACTGGCGTGCCAAGTGGGCCGACAAGCTGTTCGACCAGGTGATCCCGCCGTTGCAGGCGCGCGGCGACGCGGTGACCCCCATCCTGGCCAAGGGGCCGCTGCCCGAGCTCACCCGCACGCTGATGGCCGAACACGGCACCGCGCGGGTGCTGGACGTGCGCCGCCCCAAGACCCAGGACGACGGCGGCCGCATGCCCGGCACGATGATGGGCATGGGTGCCCTGCTCCTGCTGGCGTTCGAATGATGCTGAAGCTGATCGCCAAGTGGATGCTCAGCGCCGCGGCGCTGCTGTTCGTGGCCTGGCTCTACGAGGGCGTGCAGGTGACCAACTTCACCAGCGCGCTCATCGCCGCCTTCGTCATCGGCCTGCTGAACATCGTGGTCAAGCCGGTGCTGGTGCTGCTGACGCTGCCGGTGACGGTACTGACGCTCGGCCTGTTCCTGTTCGTCATCAACGCCCTCGTCTTCTGGGCCGCCGCGGGGTTGCTGGGCGGCTTCCACGTCAACGGCTTCGTCGCCGCGCTGATCGGCTCGCTGCTCTACACCGTGTGCGGCGTGGTGATCGAGTCAGCGCTCGACCGACTGTTCGCGAAGAAGTGATTCGACCTGGCGCGCGCGGGTGTCGATGATCGACGCCTCGATGTGGTCGCCGCCGCCGCGCCGCACCAGGTCCTGCGCGGCCTTGAAGCGGTCGAGCGCACCGGCGTAGTCGAGCGTCGCGGCGCGCGCCTCGGCCTCGGCGCGCACGGCGCGCACCTGCTGG
>JAEZKX010000322.1 GCA_023436025.1 Pseudomonadota bacterium
GCGCTGGGCGGCGCGCCCGCCGTGCGCGGTCCGCTGCCGCAGCACGCGCGTGTCGCGCATGGGCGGCGCGCCGAACATGCGCGCGTACTCGCGGGTGAACTGCGAAGCGCTCTGGTAGCCCACCTCGAAGGCGGCGGCGCTGGCGGGCAGGCCCAGGTCCCGCATCAGCCGGCGGGCCTCGACCAGCCGCAGCTGCTTCTGGAACTGCAGGGGCGCCAGCGAGGTCAGCGCACGGAAGTGGCGGTGAAAGGCGCTGACGCTCATGCGGGCCGCGGCGGCCAGCCGCTCCACCGGCACCTGCGAGCGGAACTCGCTGCGCAGGATGCGCATCGCCTCGCCCAGGCGGGCGGCATAGCCGTCGGGGGCGGCCATGGCGCGCAGGGCCGCGCCGTGGCGGCCGGCCAGCAGCCAGTAGTGCAGTTCCTGGCGGATGCCCGGCTGCAGCAGCGGGATGGCCTCGGGCCGATCCAGCAGGCGCAGCAGGCGGGTGACGCAGTCGAGCACCTCCGGTGCGGTGTCTTCCACCGCGAGCCGCTTCGCCGGCTGGGCGGGAGGACCTTCGAGCTCGACGCACAACTGGGCCAGCAGGCCGAGGTCGAACTCCAGCGCCACCGCGCAGTAGGGCGCGGCGGCGCTGGCCTGCACGATGCGGCCCGTCACCGGCACGTCGGCGCAGACCAGCACCGAGTCGCCGGCCCGCACGACGCGGGCTTCGCCGTCCACCGTCATCTGTTTGGCGCCTTGCAGGACCAGGCAGACCAGGGGCTTGTAGATCGAATGCATGGGGCCGGTCGGCCGGTGCACGCACATCATGCGCACGCCCGGCAGTGGCGTGGCCGCCAGTCCATCCGCCGTGGCGTGGGCGGCGGCATGCGCGATGACGGTCTGCAACAGGGTCCGCATGCCGGCCAGATTAGCAGCCCCGCGCGGTTTGCGGTGTACCAGCGAGAGGATCGGGCAAGTTTGCGGCCGGCCTGGGCAAGCGGCGCAAGACCCCTGAACCTATCGTGAAGCTTCCTCCAACCCCCAGGAAGAAGCCATGGAAATCCGCATTCCCCTGTCCCGCCGGGCCATGCTGGCCGCCGCGGCCGCCTCGCCCCTGGTCGCCGCAGTGCCGCTGGCCACCGCCCAGGGCACCACCGCGCAGAGCAGCGCCGCCTCCACCAGCACCGCGCAGGGCGGTACCCTCCAGCCGGCGCCCGGCCGCGGCAAGGTGGCGCTGGTCACCGGATCCTCGCGCGGCATCGGCGCCGCCACGGCACGGCGGCTGGCGCGCGACGGCTACGCCGTCACCGTCAACTGCCTGGTCAACCGCGAGCTGGCCGCCGGCGTGGTCCGCGGCATCACGCAGGCCGGCGGCCGCGCCATCTGGGTGCAGGCCGACGTGGCGGACCCGGCCGCCGTCAAGCGCCTGTTCGACGAGACCGAGCGCAGCTTCGGCGGTGTCGACGTCGTGGTCAGCAATGCCGGCGTCATGCGGCTGGCCAACTTCCGCGACATGAGCGACCAGGACTTCGACCTCATGGTCGGCGTCAACGTCAAGGGCAGTTTCAACGTGCTGCGCGAGGCGGCGCGCCGGGTGCGCGACGGCGGCCGCATCTTTGCGCTGTCGTCGAGCATCACGCAGCTGCGCTCGCCCACCTACGGTCCCTACGCCGCCACCAAGGCCGCTCAGGAGCTGTACGCCAACGTGCTGGCCAAGGAGCTCGAAGGCCGCATGGTCTCGGTCAACGCGCTGGCGCCCGGCCTGGTGAACACGACCCTGTTCACCGACGGCAAGACGCCGGAGCAGATCGCCGGCTTCGTCCAGCGCACGCCGCACAAGCGCCTGGGCGAGCCGGAGGACATCGCCGGGGTGATCGCCACGCTGTGCGGCAGCGAGGGCGGCTGGGTCAACGGCCAGACGGTGTTCGCCAACGGCGGCATCGTCTGAGCAGGCGCTGGGCGGGCTCCGCCGCCCCTGCCCGCTACGCGCCGCTGCGTTCCAGCAGCATGGCGTCGCCGTAGCTGAAGAAGCGGTAGCCCTGGTCCACCGCGTGGCGGTACAGCCGCATGATGTGCTCGTAGCCGGCGAAGGCGCTCACCAGCATCATCAGCGTCGATTTCGGGAGGTGGAAGTTGGTCAGCAGCAGGTCCACCTCGCGGAAGCGGAAGCCCGGCGTGATGAAGATGTCGGTGTCGCCGCTGGCCTGGCCCGAACGCGACCACGATTCCAGGGTGCGCACCGTGGTGGTTCCCACCGCCACCAGCCGGCCGCCGCGCTGGCGCAGTTCGGCGATGGCCTGCTGCGTCGCTTCCGGCACCTCGTACCACTCGCTGTGCATGCGGTGCTGGGCGATGTCCTCGGTCTTGACCGGCTGGAAGGTGCCGGCGCCCACGTGCAGCGTCACGCTGGCGCGCTGCACGCCGCGTTCCTCGAGTTCGGCCAGCACCGCTTCGTCGAAGTGCAGGGCGGCGGTGGGCGCGGCCACCGCGCCGGGATGGCGGGCGAACACGGTCTGGTAGCGCTGCGCGTCCTCCGCGGTGTCGGCATGGGTGATGTAGGGCGGCAGCGGCACGTGGCCATGGCGCTGCATCAGCGCATGCGGCTCGCCGTCGAAGGCCAGGCGGAACAGCGGCCCGTCGGGCAGGGGCCAGCGTGACAGCAGGGTGGCGGTGAAGCCGCCGTCCATCGTCAGCACCGTGCCCACCGGCGGCTTCTTGCTCACCTTCATGTGGGCGACGACCTCGTGGCCTTGCAGCACCCGTTCGACCAGCAGCTCGAGCCGGCCGCCGGTGGGCTTCTCGCCGTACAGGCGGGCCTTGACCACCTGGGTGTCGTTGAAGACCAGCAGGTCGCCGGCGCGCAGCAGCGACGGGAAGTCGCGGAACACGCGGTCGGCGATCGCATGGCCACGGCCATCGAGCAGGCGCGAGCCGCTGCGTTCGGCGGCGGGGTGCTGGGCGATGCGTTCGGGGGGGAGGGCGAAGTCGAAGTCGCCGAGGGAAAAATTGCGCATGGTTCGAGGACTGGACGAGTCCGTGCCGAAGGAAGGGCAGAATTGTCCCATGCCCGCTGCCAAGGCCTTGACCGCGCCCCAGAAGGCCCTGTTGAAGCTGGGCCTGGCGCGCGACATCGACCTGGCGCTGCACCTGCCGCATCGCTACGAGGACGAGACGCGCATCGTGCAGCTGCGCGACTGCCGCGAAGGCGAGGTGGCCCAGATCGAGGCGACGGTCACCGCCAGCCAGGTGCAGTACCGGCCGCGCCGCCAGCTGGTGGTGACGGTCGACGACGGCACCGACTCCTGCCAGCTGCGCTTCTTCAGCTTCTATCCCTCGCAGCAGAAGGCGCTGGCCGTGGGCAACCGGCTGCGCATCCGCGGCGAGCTCAAAGGCGGCTTCGCCGGCTGGCAGATGATGCATCCCAGCTGGCGCGCGGCCGGCGGCGACCTGCCGCAGGCGCTGACGCCGGTCTACCCCACCGTCGCCGCCCTGCCGCAGGCCTACCTGCGCAAGGCGGTGCTCTCGGGCCTGGCGCGCGCCGACCTCACCGAGACCTTGCCGGCCGATGCCCCGCCGGCGCCGGCGCGGGCCACCACCTGGACGCTGCAGCAGGCTTTGCAGTTCCTGCACCACCCGGCGCCGGACGTGGCGCTGGTGACGCTGGAGGACCGCAGCCATCCGGCCTGGCAGCGCCTGAAGGCCGAGGAGCTGCTGGCGCAGCAGCTGTCGCAGCTCGAGACCCGGCGCGCACACGCGCGCCTGCGGGCGCCGGCGCTGCGGGGGCGGGCCGGCGGCCTGCACGAGCAGCTGCTGGCGGCGCTGCCCTTCCAGCTGACCACGGCGCAGCGGCGGGTGGGCGAGGAGATCGCGCAGGACCTGGCCGCGGCCACGCCCATGCACCGGCTGCTGCAGGGCGACGTCGGTTCCGGCAAGACGGTGGTGGCGGCGCTGGCGGCGGCCATCGCCATCGATGCGGGCTGGCAGTGCGCGCTGATGGCGCCCACCGAGATCCTGGCGGAGCAGCATTTCCGCAAGTTGATCGGCTGGCTGGAGCCGCTGCTGGCGCCGCGCGGCCAGCGCGTGGCCTGGCTGACCGGCAGCCAGCGCAAGAAGGAGCGCGCCGAGATGCTGGCGCTGGTGGCGGGTGGCGAGGCCGCGCTGGTGGTCGGCACGCATGCGGTGATCCAGGAGCAGGTGCAGTTCCGCGCGCTGGGGCTGGCGGTGATCGACGAGCAGCATCGTTTCGGCGTGGAGCAGCGGCTGGCGCTGCGCGGCAAGACGCACCAGGCGGCGGGCGCAGGGGAGGCGGCGGGCGAAGCGGGCACGGCCGGAGAGGCGGGCGAGGCGGGTCCCCTCGAGCCGCACCTGCTCATGATGTCGGCCACGCCCATTCCGCGCACCCTTGCCATGAGCTACTACGCGGACCTCGACGTCTCCACCATCGACGAACTGCCGCCCGGGCGCACGCCGGTGGTCACCAAGCTGATCGCCGACAGCCGGCGCGAGGAAGTGATCGCGCGCATCCGCGACCAGGTTGCGCAGGGCCGGCAGGTCTACTGGGTCTGCCCGCTGATCGAGGAGAGCGAGACGCTGGACCTGAGCAACGCCACCGCCACCCACCAGCAGCTGGGCGAGGCGCTGCCGGGCGTGCTCGTGGGCCTGCTGCATTCGCGCATGCCGGCGCCCGAGAAGAAGGCGGTGATGGCGCTGTTCACCGGCGGCCAGATGGGCGTGCTGGTGTCGACCACCGTCATCGAGGTCGGCGTGGACGTGCCCAATGCCTCGCTGATGGTGATCGAGCATGCCGAGCGCTTCGGACTGTCGCAGCTGCACCAGCTGCGCGGGCGGGTCGGCCGCGGCGCCGCCGCCTCGGCCTGCGTGCTGCTGTACTCCGTCGGCGACAACGGCCGCCTGGGCGACACGGCCAAGGCGCGCCTGAAGGCGATGGCCGAAACCAGCGACGGCTTCGAGATCGCGCGGCGCGACCTCGAGATCCGCGGCCCCGGTGAGTTCCTGGGCGCGCGCCAGTCGGGCGCGCCGCTGCTGCGCTTCGCCGACCTGGTGCAGGACGCCGCGCTGCTGGAATGGGCGCGGGAAGTGGCGCCGCTGATGCTGGACCGCCACCGGGACTGCGCGCAGCGGCATGTGGCGCGCTGGTTGGGAGGGAAGTCGGAATACCTCAAGGCCTGATGGCTGGCGCGCCGGCCGCTGCCCGCGCGTCGCCCGGAGCCGGCCTTCCGCCGCGGCGGCGCGGGTTTGGATCACAATCGGGTGGGACATGACCCTGACCGAACTCAAGTACATCGTCGCCGTCGCCCGGGAAAAGCACTTCGGTCGCGCCGCCGAGGCCTGCTTCGTCTCGCAGCCGACGCTGTCGGTGGCGATCAAGAAGCTCGAGGACGAGCTGGAAGTCAAGCTGTTCGAGCGCAGCGCCAACGAGGTCTCGGTGACTCCGCTGGGCGAGGAGATCGTGCGCCAGGCGCAAAGCGTGCTGGAGCAGGCCGCCGCCATCAAGGAGATCGCCAAGCGCGGCAAGGACCCGCTGGCCGGTCCGCTGCGCCTGGGCGTGATCTACACCATCGGCCCCTACCTGCTGCCCGACCTGGTGCGCCAGGCCATTGCCCGCACGCCGCAGATGCCGCTGATGCTGCAGGAGAACTTCACGGTCAAGCTGCTGGAGATGCTGCGCACCGGCGAGATCGACTGCGCCATCATGGCCGAACCGTTTCCCGACACCGGGCTGGCCATCGCGCCGCTGTACGACGAGCCTTTCCTGGCCGCGGTGCCCAGCAACCATCCGCTGGCTCAGCACAAGTCGATCAAGGCCGAGGAGCTGAAGCAGGAGACCATGCTGCTGCTGGGCACGGGCCACTGCTTCCGCGACCACGTGCTGGAGGTCTGCCCCGAGTTCGCCCGCTTCTCCAGCAATGCCGAGGGCATCCGCAAGAGCTTCGAGGGCTCCTCGCTGGAGACCATCAAGCACATGGTGGCCGCCGGCATGGGCGTGACGCTGGTGCCGCGACTGTCGGTGCCCAAGGAGGCGTTCTCGACGCGCCCGCGCCGCCGCACCGACGACCAGGCCTTCGTCAAGTACATCCCCTTCGAGGGCGAGCCGCCCAGCCGCCGCGTGGTGCTGGCCTGGCGGCGCAGTTTCACCCGCTACGAGGCCATCGCGGCGCTGCGCAATTCCATCTACGCCTGCGAGCTGCCGGGCGTCAAACGACTGTCATGAGAGAAGAAGACACCCCCTCCACCCACGACCACCCGCTGTACCAGCCCGGCATCCTCGACGGCGTACCCGCCGTGGCGCGCTTCGTCCTGTTCAACCTGGCCCATGGCGACGTCGATCCGGCCGCCATCCGCGAGGCGCTGTCGCGCGTGTCGCCCTGCATCGACGGCAGCGATGCGGTGCTGGGCATCGGCCCCTCGCTGGTGGAGGCGCTCGGCGCCGAGATCCCCAACCTGCACGAGTTTCCCGATTTCTCGCGCGGCGACGTGAAGGTGCCGTCGACGCCGGGCACGCTGTGGTGCTGGCTGCGCGGCTCCGACCTGGGCGACCTGCTGCACGTCACGCGCAAGGTGCAGAAGGCGCTGGCGCCGGCCTTCGTGGTGCGGCACGTGGTCGACGCCTTCCGCCATGCCTGGAAGGAAGGCGGCCACGGCCACGACCTGACCGGCTTCGAGGACGGCACCGAGAACCCGGTGGGCGACAAGGCCATCGAGGCGGCCTTCGCGCACGGCCTGGGCGACGGCCTCGACGGCGCCAGCTACGTCGCCGTGCAACAGTGGGTGCACGACCTCGACGCCTTCGAGGCGCTGGCCGAGGATGCGCGCGACCACCACATCGGCCGGCGCCTGTCGGACAACGAGGAGATCGAGGACGCGCCGGAGACGGCGCACGTCAAGCGCACCGCGCAGGAGAGCTTCGACCCCGAGGCCTTCGTGCTGCGCCGCTCCATGCCGTGGATGATGAGCATGCAGGCCGGACTGATGTTCGTGGCTTTCGGCAAGTCGCACCAGGCCTTCACCCAGCAGATGCGGCGCATGGCCGGCCACGACGACGGCATCGTCGACGCGATGTTCAAGATCTCCAGGCCGGTCAGCGGCGCCTTCTTCTGGTGCCCGCCGATGCGCGACGGCCGGCTGGACCTGCGCCGCCTGGGCCTCGGTGTTGCCTGAGGCCGTGGGCGCCAGGGCGCGGCTCTGGCTCGACCTGATCCGCTGGGACCGGCCGGCCGGCTGGCTGCTGCTGCTGTGGCCCTCGCTCTACGCGCTGTGGATCGCCGCCGGCGGCTTCCCCGGCTGGCACCTGCTGGCCGTGTTCACGCTCGGCACCATCCTCATGCGAAGCGCCGGCTGCTGCGTCAACGACGTGGCCGACCGCGACTTCGACCGCCACGTCAAGCGCACGGCCAACCGGCCCGTCACCGCGGGCCGGGTGTCGGTGCGCGAGGCGCTGGCGCTGGGCGCGGTTCTGGCGCTGCTGGCCTTCCTGCTGGTGCTGACCACCAACGGCGTGGCCATCGCCTGGTCGTTCGCGGCGCTGGCCATCGCCATCGCCTACCCGTATGCCAAGCGCTTCGTCGCCATGCCGCAGGCCGTGCTGGGCGTGGCCTTCAGCTTCGGCATTCCCATGGCCTTCGCCGCCGTGCAGGCGCAGGTGCCCCTGCTGGCCTGGGTGCTGCTGCTGGGCAACCTGTTCTGGGTGCTGGCCTACGACACCGAGTACGCGATGGTCGACCGCGACGACGACCTGAAGATCGGCATCCGCACCTCGGCCATCACTCTGGGGCGGGCCGATGTCGCGGTGGTCATGGCCTGCTACGTCGCCGCGCTGGCGGTGTGGGGCCTGGCCTTGCTGGGCCGCATTCCGGCCTGGGTGGTGGCGGCGACGGTGCTGGCGGCCGGCGCCCAGGCCGCCTGGCACTACACGCTGATCCGCGACCGCTCGCGCGAGGGCTGCTTCCGCGCCTTCCGCCTGAACCACTGGTTCGGATTCACCTTGTTCGCGGGCACGGCGTTGGGGTACGCCGCCGGCCGCTAGGGGCGGCCGCGCGTCACCAGCGGCGCGCCGCAGGCGCGTCTCCGTTGCGCGGCAGCGGCGTCTCCGTTGCGCGGCATCGGCCGTCTCCGTTGCGCGGCAGCGGCCGTGTCCGGCAGCGGCCTCAGCGGCCGAATTCGTTGCCCAGTTCGTCGGCGCGGCGGCAGGCCGCGTGCATGGCCTGGACGAACTTCTCTTTCACCCCGTCCTGCTCCATCGAGGTCAGCGCGGCGTAGGTGGTGCCACCCTTGGAGGTGACGCGCTCGCGCAGCAACTCCAGCGGATCGTCCGAGGCGCGCGCCAGCGCGGACGCGCCGGCGAAGGTGGCCTCCGCCAGGCGCCGCGCCTGCTGCGGCGGCAAGCCCAGCTCGGCACCGGCCTGCACCATCGCTTCCAGGAAGTAGAAGACGTAGGCCGGGCCGGAGCCCGACAGGGCCGTGACCGCATCGAGCTGCGGCTCGTGGTCCACCCACAGGAACTCGCCGGTGGTGGCGATCACCCGCTCCACGCGCTCCCGTTCGCCGGCATCGACCGCCGGCCGCGCGTAGAGCGCCGTCATGCCCTTGCCGACCAGCGCCGGCGTGTTGGGCATGGAGCGCGCGATGCGTTCGCTGCCCAGCCACTGCGCGATGCTGTCGGAGCGGATGCCCGCGGCCACGCTCAGGTGCAGCGCCTGCTGCACATGCGGCCGCGCCAGCGCCGCGGCCTCCTTGAAGGTCTGCGGCTTGATCGCCCAGACCACCAGGCCGGCGCTGGCCAGGTGCGGGCCGGCCTGTGCTTGGGCCTGCAGGCCGAACTGCGCGGCCAGCCGCGCACGTGCTTCGGCGAAGGGCTCGACGACGGCGATCTCCGCCGCCGGGACGCCCTGGCGGATCAGGCCGCCGATGATGGCGCTGGCCATGTTGCCGCCGCCGATGAAGGCGATGCGCGTGTTGTCCTTGCTTGCCATGGTCATTCCTGGAAGGCGCAGGCGATGAACTGCGTCACCTGCGTGGGGTTGAAGTTGTCGTCGCTGACGAAGTAGAGGGTGCGGGTGCCGTCCGGCAGGCGCGGACCCCAGCACATGCCTTCGAGATTGTCGAGGCGGCGCAGGCCCAGCCGGGCGAAGTCGGCCACCAGCTTCTTGGCCGGCGTCCGGAAGCCGCCCGCGCGCAAACGCTCCAGCGCCAGCGTGTCGCCGGCTTCGCGCAGGTCGATCTCGTAGAGGCGCACCGAATTGCCCGCGCCCAGCGCATAGGCGCGTTCCAGCACCAGCATGCGGTGGGCGTCGCGCATCAGGATCTCGCTGACGCCGTTCGTTGCGTAGGTGCCCGGAATGGCGGGCGCGATCGGCACGGCGTCCGGCTGGTAGGCCACCTGGCGCATCGCCGCGCCGGTGGCCAGGTCGAATTCGGTGAAGCGGCAGGGCCCGCCCGGGGCGCCCACGCGCGGCAGCGGCCCGTCCTGCTGCAGCGGACCTTCCATCGCGACCCAGGCGCTGCGGCCGTCCGGCGCCAGCGCGATGCCCTCGAAGGTGTCGTTGTCGCGCGCGCCGTGGCCGGGGCGGTCGAAGCGCAGTTCGCGCGGCAGCGCGAAGCGCCGCACCACGCGGCCGTCCGGCCGCGATGCGTACAGCGCCGGATCCTGGTTCACGCGCGCATCGCCCTCGCTGGTCCACAGCACGCCCCGGCCTTGCGGCAGCAGGCGGATGGCCTCGGGGTCCACCACCTCGCCGCCGGCGCGGCGCGGCGGGAAGGGCTGGCCGTCGGGCAGGCGCAGGGTGACGGCGGCCCGCAAGTCGACCCGCAGCGCAGCGCCTGCCAGCGCCAGTTCGAGCCGATAGAAGCGCGCCGGTTGCAGCGCCGAGCGGTCGTCGCTGATGGCCACCCACTCGCCGCTGGCCGGGTCGAAGTCCAGCCCCGACAAGCCGCCGACGGTGGTGCCGGCGAAGGCCAGGCGGTGCGGCAG
>JAEZKX010000368.1 GCA_023436025.1 Pseudomonadota bacterium
CGCCAGGCGCGCGCACGCCCGCCGCGCTCCGGCGCGGGGGCCGTGCCGGCCTGGCTGCAGGCCACGCCCTTCGGCCTGGTCTTCCTGTTCTTCTTCCTGGTTCCGCTCGGGCTGATCCTCGTCGTCAGCTTCTGGAACTTCAACGAGTACGAACTGCTGCCCGGTTTCACCCTGCGCAACTACGCGGCCATCTTCGAGGGCTGCGGTGCCCGCACCGAGCACGGCTCGCTGTGCGTCACGCTCGCCACCTACCTCTCCACGCTCAAGTTCTGCTTCCTGGTCTGGGCCATCACGCTGGTGCTGGGCTTCGCCGTCGCCTACTTCCTGGCCTTCCACGTGCGCTCGCCCGGCATGCAGACCGCCCTGTTCGTGCTGTGCACTGTGCCGTTCTGGACCAGCAACGTGATCCGCATGATCTCGTGGGTGCCGCTGCTCGGGCGCAACGGGCTGGTCAACCAGGCGCTGGTGGGCGCGGGCCTGGTCGAGCAGCCGGTCGAATGGCTGCTGTTCTCCGACTTCTCGGTGGTGCTCGCCTTCGTGCACCTCTACACCATGTTCATGATCGTGCCCATCTTCAACAGCATGATGCGCATCGACCGCAGCCTGCTGGAAGCCGCCAGCGACTGCGGCGCCTCCGGCTGGCAGACGCTGTGGAACGTGGTGGTGCCGCTGTGCAAGACCGGCATCCTGATCGGCTCCATCTTCGTCATCACCATCGTCATGGGCGACTTCGTCACCATCGGCGTGATGGGCGGCCAGCAGATCGCCTCGGTCGGCAAGATCATCCAGGTGCAGACCTCCTACCTGCAGTTCCCGCTGGCGGCGGCCAACGCGGTGATCCTGCTGGCGGTGGTGCTGATGATCATCTGGGGCCTGACCCGCCTGGTCGACATCCGGAGGGAGCTGTGAGGCACGGCGCCGCCGCCCGGGACCGGCGCCGGCCGCGGAGGAGGTGCCGGTGAGCGCGCGTGCCGGCGAACCGCGCGGCCGCGGCTTCTGGCCGCTGGCCATCGTGTTCGCGCTGTTCGTGCTGTTCCTCTACGGCCCCATGGTGACGATCTTCGTCCTGAGCTTCCAGGGTCCGCAAGGCGGCCTGACCTTCCCGCTGCAGGGCGTGTCGCTGCACTGGTTCCGCAAGCTGGCCGAGGGGCTGGGCACGGTCGACATCGGCGCGGCGTTCCGGCGCTCGCTGCTGCTGGGCGCGGCCGTCATGGCCTGCACCGTGGTGCTGTCGGTGCTGGCGGGGCTGGCCTTTCGCAAGAAGCTGCGCGGCGGCGACGCCCTGTTCTACGTCGCCGTCGCCAGCCTGATCATGCCGTCCATCATCGTGTCGCTGGGCATCGGCCTGCAGTTCCGGCTGCTCGACACCGGGCTGAAGGCGGCGCTGGCGGCGCTCGGCGCCGAGAGCACGCTGGAGAACTACGGCACGGCCCTGGGCCTGCTCACCTCCGCGCTCGGCGCCCACCTGACCTGGACCCTGCCCTTCGGGCTGCTGATCATGTTCGCGGTGTTCAACCGCTTCAACCCGGCCTACGAGGAAGCCGCGCGCGACCTCGGCGCCACGCCATGGCAATCGTTCCGGCACGTGGTGCTGCCGCTGATCGGCCCGTCGGTGGTGGGCATCGGCATGTTCGGCTTCACGCTCAGCTGGGACGAGATCGCGCGCACCTCGCAAGCCATCGGCGAGGTCAACACCCTGCCGCTGGAACTGCAGGGGCTGACCTCGACGGTGACGACGCCAGCCATCTACGCGCTGGGCACGGTCACCACGGTGGTGTCCTTGCTGGTCATGGGCCTGGCCGTGGGGCTGGCGGCCTGGCTGGGGCGGCGCCAGAAGAAGTCGCAGGCCTGAGGTCCGTCCATGCGCAGCCTGCTGGTCATCAACCCCAACACCACCGACAGCGTCACCGCGCTGCTGCGCGACCACGTGCAGGCCGCGCTTGGGCCGCAGGTGCAGGTGCGGGCGGTGACGGCGCCCTTCGGCGCGCCCTACATCGCCGACGAGGCGAGCTACGTGGTGGGCGCGCACGCGGCGCTGCAGGCATGGAAGGACGCATGCGAAGCGCATGAGGCGCCCGATGCGACGCTGGTGGGCTGCTTCGGCGATCCGGGGGTGTTCGCCCTGCGCGAGGCGGGCACGGCGCCGGTGCTGGGGCTGGCCGAGGCGGCCTTCATCGAGGCGGCCCGGCTGGGCCGCTTCGCCATCGTCACCGGAGGCGCGAAGTGGGCCCCGATGCTGCGGCGGCTGGCCGCCTCCGTGCCCACCGGCGCGCAACTGGCCGGCATCCACACCCTGGCCCCGACCGGCGCCGAACTCGCCGCCGACCCCCTGGGCGCGCGCCGGCTGGTCGCGCAGGCCTGCCGGGCCGCTTCGCGGCAATGGGGCACGGCAAGCGTGATCGTGGGCGGCGCTGCGCTGGCCGGGATGGCCGCCGACGTCCAGGCGCAGGTGGATGTGCCCCTGATCGACAGCGTGGCCGCGGGCGCGCGCCAGTGCAGGGAGGCGATGCGCGGCTAACCGGCAGCCAAGGGGATCGGCAGCCTCACCCGCGCATCAGGCGCGGCAGCGTTGCCACCTGCAGCTTCCCGCGCGGAAACAGGGCCCGCCCCACCCGCGCGCGGTCCAGCCCGAAGGTATCGGCGGCGACCGCGGCGATCAGCGTGTCCAGTCCGAGCGTCGGCCGCAGGTCGCGGCCCTCGTGCAATGCCGCCGGCGCGAGCCCCGGCCAATCGGCAATGACCCGCCCGCCCTGCAGCGCGCCACCCGCCAGCAGCGCTGCCGCCCCGGTGCCATGGTCGGTCCCGCCGGTGCCATTGGCGGCGGCGGTGCGGCCGAACTCGGTGGCCACCAGCACGGTGGTTTCTTGCCAGGCGGGACCCAGCCCGTCGCGCAGCGCGCCGATCAGGGCATCCAGCCCGCGCAGTTGCGCGGCCAGGCGCCCGTTCTGGCCGCTGTGCGTGTCCCAACCGCCCGTCTCGACCATGGCCAGCCGCGGCCCCTGCGGCTGCGCCAGGAAGCCGGCCGCCATGCGGCCCAGCGC
>JAEZKX010000438.1 GCA_023436025.1 Pseudomonadota bacterium
GTTCCGCTGGCCGGGGCCGCGCCTGCGGCTGGTGCTCCGCTGGGCCTGCACCCGAACCTGCTGCTGGGGCTGCTGTGCGTGGCCGGCGTGGCGTGCTGCGTGGCCATGTCGATGCCGCAGGTGCACATCGTGGCCTACTGCGGCGACCTCGGCTTCGGCCCGGCGCGCGGCGCCGAGATGCTCTCGCTGATGCTGGGCATGGGCGTGGTCAGCCGGCTGGTCTCGGGCTGGCTGTCCGACCGCATCGGCGGCCTGCGCACGCTGCTGCTGGGGTCCCTGCTGCAAGGCGTCGCGCTGCTGCTGTTCCTGCCGGCCGACGGCCTGGTGTCGCTGTACCTCGTCTCGGCCTTGTTCGGCCTGTTCCAGGGCGGCATCGTGCCGGCCTATGCGCTCATCGTGCGCGAGTACTTCCCGGCGCAGGAGGCCGGCGCGCGCACCGGCACCGTGCTGATGGCGACGCTGCTCGGCATGGCGCTGGGTGGCTGGATGTCGGGCGCGGTGTTCGACTGGACCGGCTCCTACTTCGCGGCCTTCCTCAACGGCATCGGCTGGAACCTGTTGAACCTGGGCATCGTCCTGTTCCTGCTGTGGCGCGCCCGCGCGCTGGGCGTGCTGCGCCCCTGGCCGGCCTGGCCGGGACGGGCGCCTGCTTGAGCCGCGGTTGCGCCGCCATGGGGGCCGAACCGCTTGGCCGGCGTGACCTGCTGCGCCTGGCCGGCGCTTGCGCGACCACCCTCTGGATGCCGCGCAGTGCCTGGAGCCAGGCGCCGCTGGCCGACTCGCCGTTCACCCTGGGCGTGGCCAGCGGCGCGCCCGGCGTCGATTCGGTGGTGTTGTGGACGCGGCTGCTGGCGCCTGGCCTGCACGCGCGGCGCCACACGGTGCGCTGGGAGATCGCCGCCGACGAGGGCTTCCGGCAGGTCGTGCGCCAGGGCCAGGCCGAGGCGCTGCCCGAACTGGGCCACGCGGTGCACGTCGAGGCCGCCGGCCTGGCGCCCGACCGGCCCTATTTCTACCGCTTCCTGGCGGGCGGCTGGTCCAGTCCGGTAGGCCGCACCCGCACCTTGCCCGCCGCCGACACGCTGCCGCGGCGCCTGCGCCTGGCCTATGCTTCCTGCCAACGCTGGGAGCACGGCTACTACGCCGCCTACCGCCACATGCGCGAGGACGCGCCGGACTTCGTCCTGTTCCTCGGCGACTACATCTACGAATATCCGACGGCGGGCCGCGCCGTCCGGCCCACCGACGGCGCCTGGGCGGTGACGCTGGAGCAGTACCGTGCCCGCTTCGCCCTGCACCGCGGCGACCCGGACCTGCAGGCCATGCACGCCGCCTGTCCCTGGCTGGTCACCTGGGACGACCACGAGGTGCAGAACGACTACGCCGGGCTCCTTGCCGGCGCATCGGGCCCGCCGGTCGCGGATTTCGCCGCCCGCCGCGGCGATGCCTACCAGGCCTTCTACGAGCACATGCCGCTGCGGGTGTCGGCCCTGGCACGCGCGCTGCAAGGCGGCGCGGTCCGCGTCCATGGCGACTACCGCTTCGGCCGCCTGGCCCACCTGTGCCTGCTGGATGCGCGCCAGTACCGCAGCCCGCAGGCCTGCAGCCCGGACGGCCGGCGCTCGGCCACGCTGGATCCGGCCGGCTGCGCCGCCTGGCACGACCCGGTGCGCACGCTGCTGGGCGCGGCGCAGGAGCAGTGGCTGGACGATCGCCTCGCCGAGGCCGGCGCCGCCTGGACCGTGCTGGGGCAGTCGACCCTGCTCGGCCAGCGCATCCTGCCGCGCCGTGCAGGGCCGGGACTCTGGAACGACGGCTGGGACGGCTATCCGGCCGCGCGGCAGCGGCTGCTGGCGTCGCTGCAGCGGCATCGGCCCGCCAACCCGGTGGTGCTGGGCGGTGACATCCACGAGAACTGGGTCGGCCACGTGCTGGCCGACTACGCCCGACCCGACAGCGCCGTCCTGGGAGTGGAGTTCTGCGGCACCAGCATCAGCTCGCGGCCATTCGAGCCCGAACGGGTCGCCGAACGCCTGGCGCCCAACCCGCACTTCGTCCACGCCGACGCCGCCCGCCGTGGCTACGGGATCGCCGACTTCACGCCGGGCCGGCTGGAGGTGCAGTTGCGAACGGTGGACGACGTGCGCCGCCCCGATGCGCTGGCGGGGACCGAGGCCCGCTTCGTGGTGGAGGCGGGCATGCCGCGGGTGGTGCGCGCGTGATGCGCGCCGTCCCGCGCCGGCGGGGCGGGACGGGCGCACACGGGCCGCGCCGGCTCAGCGCGGATCGAGGGCCAGCAGCCGCTGCGTGAGCGAACGCAGCGCCTCCTGCACGCGGCCGAAGTCGGCAGGATCGATCTCCAGCGTGCGCTCGTCCATGTAGCGCGCGCGGTTCACCTCCAGCTGTACGCTGTGGCGGTGCCGTGCCGGATCGCCGTAGCGGCGCACCAGCTCCACGCCCTTGTAGGGGTGGTTGTAGTCCACGGTGAAGCCGCAGCCGCGCAGGTGCTCGCACACCAGCTGCGACACGGCCGGGGCCGCCGTGGTGCCGTCGCGGTCGCCGACCACGAAGTCGGCGTGCACCAGGCCCGGAAACTCGGTGGCATGGCTGCTCGCGACCGCCGGCATCGAATGGCAGTCGAGGTGGATGCTGTAGCCATGGCGCGCATGCGCCGCGTCGATGGCCTCGCGCACCGCGGCGTGGTAGGGCTCCCAGCAGCGGGCGATGCGCTGCTGCACCTCCGCCACCGACAGCTTGCGGTCGTACAGCGGCACGCCATCGTCGGTGCACTTCCAGATCAGCCCCTTGCCGAGCCGCACCTTGGACAGCACCCGCGCATCGGTGGCCAGCGGCCCCGGCCAGGGGCCGTCCAGCAGCTCGGTGTCCAGCTCCGTGACGTCGCGGTTCACGTCCAGGTAGCTGCGCGGGAAGTGCGCCTCGATCCAGGCAACGCCCAGCGCCGGCGCGAACGCGTACAGCTTTTCCACGTGCGTGTCCTCGGCCCGCCGCAGCGTGTCGAGCGGGCAGCTGGAGCGGAAGTCCTCGGGGTAGGCCGTGCCGCTGTGCGGCGAGTCGAACACCAGCGGCGTGCGGCCCGCGAGTACGGTCACCATCGCGGTCATTCCAGGCGCACCTTCGCGAATTCGGCCACGCCCTTCATCTTCTTGATCTCGTGCGCGATCTGCGCGGAGAACTCCTGCGGCGTGGAGCCAGAGGGGTACAGGCCCTGGCCGGCCAGGCGCTCGCGCACGGCGGGCTCCTTCAGCGCTTGCGCCACGGCCTGCTGCATGCGCTCCACCAGGGCCTGCGGCGTGCCGGCGGGGGCGACCAGGCCGAACCACGACGGATCGTTGTTGACCGGATAACCCATCTCCGCGTACGTCGGCACGTCGGGCAGGACGTCCAGGCGCGAGGGCCAGGACACGGCAAGGGCCTTGAGCTTGCCGGCCCGGATGTGGGGCAGCGAGGCGGCGACCTGGTCGAAGTACACCGCCACCTGCCCGCCCAGCACGTCGTTCAGGGCCGGGCCGGCACCGCGGTAGGGAATGTGGACCATCGCGGTTTCGGTGCTGCGCTTGAACAGTTCGCCCCACATGTGGCCGATGGTGCCGTTGCCCGGCGTGGCATAGGACACCTTGCCCGGGTTCGCCTTCAGGTAGCGCACCAGGTCGGCGAAGTCCTTGACGGGCAGCACCCGCGGATTCACGACCAGCACGCCCGGTGCCTTGACGATCTCGGTGACGCCGACGAAGTCCTTCAGCGGATCGTACGGCAGGCGGGAATAGACCGCGGGATTGACGCCGTGGGTGGACAGCGTGGCGACGGCGAAGGTCAGGCCGTCCGCGGCCGAGCGGGCGACCTCGGCCATCCCGATGGAGCCGCCCGCGCCGGCGCGGTTCTCCACGATCACCGGTTGCTTCAGGTAGCGCGGCAGGGCTTCGTGCAGGACGCGGCCGGTGATGTCGGTCGCGCCGCCGGGCGGGAACGGGACCACGAGCCGGATCACCCGGTTGTCCTGGGCCAGGACCATTCCGGGAGCGACCGATGCGACGGCAAGGGAGGCGAGGAGTTGACGACGTTGCATGCGTTGAGTCCGATCTGAATCAGGGAGTTGCGTCAGGGATGATGCCAGTGTTGTGGTCATCGGTTCGCCTGATACCATTCCGTTCTGGAATGATTTTAGTTAGACCATGTCCCTGCGCCGCTTCAGTCCGCCGCTGCACCTGCTGCGTGCCTTCTCCACGGTGCGCCGCTTCGGCGGGGTGTCGCGCGCGGCCGAGGCGCTGGAGCTGACCCAGAGCGCGGTCAGCAAGCAGATCCGGGAGCTGGAGGACTGGATCGGGGTGCCGCTGTTCGAGCGCACCCGCAACCGGCTGGTGCTGACGCCGGCGGGCGAGCGCTACGAGGACGCCGTGCGCGCCGTGCTGGCCCGCCTGGAAGCCGCGACGCTGGAACTGGTGGCCAGCGACGATGGCGTGGGCTCGCTGCGCCTGGCCAGCGTGCCGACCTTCGCGGCGAAGTGGCTGGTGCCGCGGCTGCCGGCCTTCCAGCAACTGCATCCCGAGGTGACGCTGCACTTCGCGCCCTACGCGCAGGGCTTCGACGCGGCCAGCACCGACGCCGACTGCGCGATCCTGTTCGGCGACGGCCACTGGCCGTGGGCGCAGGCGCACTACCTGGCCGGCAACGAGGTGGCCTTGATCGCGCCGCGCACGCGGGTGGCGGACTGGACCCTTGCCGCGCCTTCGGACGTCCGCCGCCACACGCTGCTGCGGCACGTCACGGTGCCGGACGCGTGGGTGCGCTGGGGCGAGGCGCAGGGCATCGGCGGCGCCGGGCTGCCGGCGGGCCCGCAGTTCGACCAGTTCGAGACGCTGATCCGCGCGGTGGTGGCGGGGATGGGGCTGGCCCTGGTGCCGCGCTGCCTGGTGCAGGACGAGATCGCCGCCGGCCTGGTGCGCGAGCCGCTGCGCGACGGGGGTTACCGCAGCCCGCTCGGCTACTGGCTCTGCTACCCCGAAGCCCGCAGC
>JAEZKX010000228.1 GCA_023436025.1 Pseudomonadota bacterium
CCATGCCCCAGGCGCGCTACCTGGACGCGCTGGTCGCCGACCTCGAGGCCGCGTTGCCACTGGTGTGGGGCCGGCAGGTGCACAGCATCTTCCTGGGCGGCGGCACGCCCAGCCTGTTCTCGCCCGAATCCATCGCGCGCCTGCTGTCGGACGTGCGGGCGCGCCTGAAGCTCACGGCTGACTGCGAGATCACGCTCGAGGCCAACCCCGGCACCTTCGAGAAGGACCGCTTCCGCGCCTTCCGCGCGGTGGGCGTGACGCGCCTGTCGGTGGGCGTGCAGAGCTTCAACGACGCGCACCTGAAGGCGCTGGGGCGGGTGCACGACCGCGGCCAGGCCATCGCCGCGGTGGAAGAGGCGGCGGCCTCTTTCGACACCTTCAACATCGACCTGATGTATGCGCTGCCGGGGCAGACGCTGGCGCAGTTGGAGGCCGACGTCACGCAGGCGCTGGCGCTGCTGCCGCCGCACCTGTCGATCTACCACCTGACCATCGAGCCCAACACCTACTTCGCCAAGTTCCCGCCCGTTACGCCGCCCGAGGACGATGCCTACGCCATGCTGGACCGCATCACCGAGATGACCACGGGCGCGGGACTGGAGCGCTACGAAGTGTCGGCCTATGCGAAGCCGGGCCACCGCTGCTGGCACAACTGGAACTACTGGCAGTTCGGCGACTATCTGGGCATCGGCGCCGGCGCCCACAGCAAGCTGAGCTTCCCGCACCGGGTGGTGCGCCAGGTGCGCTACCGCGAGCCCAGGCTCTACATGGAGAACGCGCTGGCGGGCCAGGCGATCGCGCAGGACGAAGAGGTCGCCCGCGCCGACCTGCCCTTCGAGTACATGCTCAACGCGCTGCGCCTGCGCGAAGGTTTCGCGCTGCAGGACTTCATGGAGCGCACCGGCCTGCCCCTGTCGGCCATCGAGCCTGGGCTGCGCGAAGCGGAAGCGAAGGGCCTGATCGAGCGCGATCTCGCCCGCGTGAAGCCGACGGAGAAGGGCTTCGACTTCCTGTCGGACCTGCAGGGGCTGTTCCTTGCGTAGCGATGGCGGTGCCGCGGCATAGAATCGTCGCATCCCGGAAGCGTGGGAGAGTGGTTTAATCCAGCGGTCTTGAAAACCGCCGACGTCGCGAGGCGTCCGTGAGTTCGAATCTCACCGCTTCCGCCAAGGGCCGCCAGGTTCGATGCGGGTTTCAGGGTGCTTCAGTCCTGGCCCATCACTGCACCCATCATTTTCGCGGCGCTTGACTTCGATTTTGGAGATCGGTTCGCGCGACCGTGAAAGCGCCGCCCGAAGGCGGCCCCGCCGGGTGTTTCATCTTGTCGCGCTGCGCTGCGCTGCGCTGCGCGGCTCCAACTTGACAGTCGCAGGACCCATGGGTTCCTCTCGTCCGGAGCCCGGGCACATTGCGGATCCAGCTTCCGCGATCCCCCAAGCAAGACAAGGGTTCACCTTCGACCGGGCGCGCGAGGCGTACGAGTACCTGTCGCAAGGCCGCCATTTCGGCAAGGTGGTGGTGACCATGCAGTGAGGCGCGTCATTCCGGGTGCACGCGGACGACGAGCTTGCCTGCGTTGCGGCCCTGGAGCAGCCCGATGAAGGCCGCGGGCGCTTGCTCCAGCCCCTCGACGCGGTCCTCGCGCAGTTTCACCAGGCCGCCCGCAAGCCACGCGTCCATGTCGCGGCGAAACGCGTCGAAGCGCGCGCCATAGTGGTCGAGGATGATGAAGCCCTGCATCCGGACGCGCTTTTGCAGCACCGCTGCGAGCAGGGCCGTGCGCCGGTCGGGGCCCGTCCGGGGTTCGGCGTCGTTGTAGTGGGCGATGAACCCGCAGACCGGTACGCGCGCTCCGACGTTCAGGAGTGGCAGCACGGCATCGAGCACCTCGCCACCGACGTTCTCGAAGTAGACGTCGATGCCCCTTGGGCAGGCGGCCGCGAGCCGCGCCGCGAACTGTGCGTCGCGGTGGTCGATGCAGGCGTCGAACCCGAAGTCGTCGACCGCGATGCGGCACTTTTCGGTGCCACCGGCGATGCCGACCACGCGGGCGCCCTTCAGGCGCGCGATCTGCCCCACGACCGAGCCGACGGCGCCCGTCGCAGCGGCGACCACCACCGTTTCGCCGCTTTGCGGTTGGCCGATGTCGAGCAGTCCCACGTGCGCGGTGAAGCCGGGCATGCCGAGTCCGCCGAGCGCGAGGGAGGGTTGTGCAAGGTCTGGGATCGGCGTCAGTCCGCTTCCGTCGGACACGGCATAGTCCTGCCAGCCGGCGTTGGCGAGCACGATGTCGCCTTCGGCGAAGTCCGCATGGCGTGAAGCCACGACACGGCTGACGGTTCCTCCGACCATCGTCGCACCCAGTGCCACGGGGGGCGCATAAGCGGGCCCGATGGGATCCATCAGGTTGCGCATGTACGGATCGAGCGAGAGATAGAGCGTGCGCAGGAGCAACTCGCCTTTGCCCGGTACCGGAGCGGGCTGGGTCTCCAGCCGGAAGTCTTGCAGCGTTGGCAGGCCGCGGGGACGGCTGGCAAGGGTGATGCGGCGGTTGAGGACGTGTTCGGCGGTCATGCTGCTTGCTGGAGGCGGAGGGAGCGGTGGGAGGGCGGGCGACGTGCAGGAGGGCTCGTTCAGGCAGGCCGCCGCCGCGGGCCGTAGGCCAGCGTCAGCACGCAGCCGATGGCAAGTGCGGTGAAGGCGAACGCGGGCCCGCCGAGCGCGCCGATGCGATCGACCAGCAGCCCGCCGCCGATCGCGCCGCTTGCGATGGCGACCTGGAAGGCCGCCACCAGCAGTCCGCCCACGGCCTCGGCCTGGTCCGGCGCCATGCGGGTGATCCAGGTCTGGAAGCCGACCGGGAACGCGCCGAAGGCGAAACCCCAGAGGGTTACGGCAACGGCGGTGACGGCAGGTGAACCCGCCGCCAGCAGCAGGGCGGCCGCAAGCACGGCAATGCTCGCGCTGCCGGCGACGATGGCCCAGCGTTCACTGCGGAGGGCGATCCAGCCGCCGGCGAAATTGCCGAAGAAGCCGCCGACACCGTAGGCGAGCAGGATGGCGGAGATGGACTCGACGGACAGCCGCGTCACGTCCTCCATGAACGGGCGGATGTAGGTGAACCCGGCGAAGTGGCCGGAGATGACGAGCACGACGACCACCAGCGTGATGCGGACGTCCCGGCGGGCGAGTAGCGCGCGCAAGGCCCCCAGGTCGCTGGACCCGCGCGCAGGCAGGCGCGGCAGCGCGGCGAACTGTGCGACCAGCGTGAGCACGCTGACGGCAGCGGCAGCGAGGAAGGCGCTGCGCCATCCCCACGCCGCACCCATGAGGGCGCCGATGGGCGCGGCGGACACTGTTGCGACGGACACGCCGGTCAGGATCACGGTCATCGCCCGGGCGAACAGGTGGTCGGGCACGAGCCGCATCGCCACCGCGGCCGCCATGGACCAGAACCCGCCCAGGGCGATGCCGAGCATCACGCGAGCGGCGAGAAGCATGGGCAGGTTGGTGGCGGCCGCGGCCAACAGGTTCGACAGCAGGAGCAATGCCGACAGTGCCATCAGCACCCAACCGCGGTCGATGCGCCTGGTGAGCAAGGGAATGGCCGGCGCAGCGACTGCCGCGACGAGGGCGGTGGCGGTGACTGCCTGGCCCGCGGATCCGACCGACACCTGGAGATCGGCCGCCATCGTCGTCAGAAGGCTGGCTGGAAGGAACTCGGCTGTCACCAGCCCGAAGACACCCATCCCAAGGGATGCGACGGCAGGCCAATGCGGCAGCGACGAGGACCTTGGACTCGCAGGAACGGCCACCGTGGTGGCCGGTTCCTGGACGCAGGCAGTGCAGGGAGACATGGGCATCGAAGGTGGCAGTGCATCAAGAGAGGTGTGCAGCTTAGGACTAGAATTCCGGCGTTTCCATGCTGGAATAGCCGAAATGCTTGACCATTCGTCCACGGATTCCGGGGCCTCGGATCTTCCGAAACAGTCTGACGCCCTGACGCAACTGCTCCTGGGCCTGCGGCTGGACGGCGTGGAGTACGGCCGCTGCCTGCTGCACGCTCCATGGGCCGTGGCCTTCCCCAGCCATCCCACCGCCCGCTTCCATTTCGTTTCGAGCGGCGGCTGCTGGCTGCGCACGGCCTCGATGGACTGGTTGCGCCTGGATCCTGGAGACGCCGTGCTCCTGCCGCGCGGCAGCACGCACGTGATGGCCAGTTCCCCCGACGCCTCCGCGGTCGACATCCACTCGCTGGCGCGGGAGCCGGTTTCCGACAACCTCTATCTCGTGCGCGGCGCCGAGGGCAAGGGCACGGAAGCGGCGGACGTGATGTTCTGCGGGTCGATGCGCTTCAATCTGGACCCCTTGCACCCGCTGATCGCAATGATGCCGGAGGTCATGCGCGCGGCCGACCTGGCCCGGCGGGACCCCACGGTTCCTGCGCTGCTGGGAGCCATGGAGCGCGAAATCGCACTGGACCGGATTGGCGCGTGCGGCATCCTGGCGCGGATGGCGGACGTGCTGGCAGCCAGCATCATCCGGGCCTGGGTGGAATGCGGCTGCAGCGATTCGACAGGCTGGGTCGCGGCGATGCGCTGCCCGAAGCTCGGCAAGGTGCTGGCGGCCATCCACGGTGATCCGGGGCGCGACTGGACGGTCGCGGCGCTGGCGGAGCTCATGGGCGCGTCGCGCTCGAGCTTCGCCGAAACCTTCACACGGACCGTCGGCGACACGCCTGCCAGGTACGTGGCCAAGCTGCGGATGTTCCAGGCGCGGCGCTGGATCGCGCAGGACGGCATGCGCGTTGCGGTCGCAGCGGATCGTCTCGGCTACGACTCGGAAGCGTCGTTCAGCCGCGCCTTCAAGCGCATCATCGGCCACCCGCCGAGCGTAGCCCGTGCGCAGCACGGTCGCGCAGTCTGACGCCAGGCCGCATGAGGGCTTTGATCGGGCCCGGATTTCAACTTGCGTACGCCAGGGCGCCTTCCCCTGATTCGTCGAACCTCATCCATCGCGCGAATGGATGCCGAACCAGCGTGCCAGCCGTTCGCGCCAGATGTCGCGGCCGGCCTGGCGGTAGTCCCGCAGCCACCCGCGGGTCGGCGGCATGCGGCGCACCAACCATTGCGCCACGATGATGAAGGCCAGCATCGCGAACAGGCTGAGCCACATCGCGGCCCACCAGCCGTGGCCGGCATGCACCAGTTCCTCGCGTAGCGCCGAGCGGAACACGACCACGCCAAAGAGCGGCACGGCCGCGATGCTGAGGTAGCCCAGCAGGAACCTGCCGAGGCCGAGCCGCCGCCTGCGCTCGCGGGACAGCAGGGACGTGATGGCCAGGGAGAACACCAGCACCGCGGCGAACCACGGCAGCTGTTCAGCTGCACGCTCGACGAAGGCCCGTGAGAGGAGCTCGGACACGGGAATCAGCACCACCGGGCGGATCTGCCCGGCGAGTGGGGTCGCGAAGTGGACATGGGGCTCTCGTGTCCTCTGCTGCCAACTGCATCGCCGGCAGGGCCGAGCGGTGCATGCGAGGAAAGGGTTGCCCAGCGTGCATGACCGCTTTCAGCCCGATTGTGGCAGCCGGACGCGGCCAGGGGCGCGGCCTCCTCACCTCACCCTGCACGCGGCTCAGCGCCGAGGTCCACCTGGGCCGGGAGCCCCTTGCGCGGCTGGGGCGCCAGGAGACCCCGCGCGCCGCGGCCTCAGGCCGGGTTCGTCCGGCCTGCGTGCAACGGGAGGCCGGCCACGTCGAGGTCGGCCTGCAGGACATCACCGTGGGTGGAATCGGTGACGAACAGCCGGCGCCGGTCCTGGCCGCCGAACGCAATGTTGGTGGTCGACGCGCCTTCGGGCCCGCGCAGGACACAGACGGGCTCGGCGCGGGCGTTGAGCACCCACACATAGCCGAGGCCCGGGTTCGCCACGATGAGGCGGCCCTGTGCATCGGCCGCGAGACCGTCCGGGCCGCTGGGGCCGTACGAAGTGAAGAACTGGCTCACCTTGGCGACGCTGCCGTCCGCAAGCAGGGGAACGCGCCAGACACAGTTGCCGCGCGTCACCGCCAGGTACAGCACCGTTCCATCCGGGGACAGGCAGACGCCATTGGGACTGGGCACGTTGGACAGCAGCAGGTCGAGTTGGCCCGAGGGCCGCAGGCGGTACAGCCGCCCAGTCGGGTCGTGCAGCCCCGTCTGGCCCTGGTCCGTGAAGTACAGGTTGCCCTGCTGGTCGAACACGAGGTCGTTCACGCCGCGGAAGCGCTCGGTGTTGCGCCGCTCGAGATAGCCGCGCACCTGCCCGCTTGCGACGTCCAGCTGCATCAGACCGTTCTTGTAGTCGGTGATGAGCAGGGTGGCGTCGTCGAGGAACTTCAGGCCGTTCGGCTCGCCGTCGTACTCGGCGACCAGCGTCCAGTCGCCCGCTGCATCGATGCGGAAGATGCGCCCGAACGGGATGTCGGACACGTACAGGTTGCCTTCGCGGTCGAATACCGGGCCTTCGAGGAATGAGTCCGTGGGACGGCCGCCGCGGTTGGCGTCTGCCCAGGCACTCTTCGTCCGGGTGCGGAAGCGCGCGGGCAGGGAGGTGAAGCGCGAGAGTTCGCGCACCTGCGGAGCTTGGAGAAGAAACATGGTTGCGGCTAGGAGGATGGCTACTCGAACTGGTAGAGGCGCTCGGGATTCTCGACCAGCACGCGGCGCAGCATCTCGTCGGACCCGCACCAGTGCGCCAGCACGTCGACCAGGTCGACGTCGTCCACGGACCCGGGCGGCTCGGTCGTGTGGGGCCAGTCGCTTCCCCACACCAGCCGCTCGCTCGCATGCCGGACCAGCGCCCGGCCCAGCGCATCGGTGTCGCCGTAAGTGGGAGCGCCCCGGCTGGAACGCATGTAGATGCCCGAAAGCTTCACCCAGGTGTTGCCGCGGTCCAGCAGCCGGCGCAGGGCCTCGTACGCGGCGCCGGCCGCGCCATCGGCCGGATCGATGCGTCCCAGGTGATCGATCACCAGCGGCGTGGGCAAGGATGCGAGCAGCGGCTCCATGGCGACCAGCTGCTCGGGGTGGACGAACACCTGGATGTGCCAGCCCAGGGCGTGCGCCTTGCGCGACAGCGTCGCCAGCATCTCGGGCGTCGTCTCCCCCCAGGATTGTGGCGTCACGAAGTTGACCCGCAGGCCGCGCACGCGCCGCGACGCCAGCCGCTCGAGCTCGGCGTGCGTGACCTCCGGGGCCACCACGGCCACGCCCCGGGCATCCTCGCCGAGCTGGTCGAGCGCGTCGAGCGTGCAGGCGTTGTCCGTGCCGTAGGTGGAAGGCGTGACCACCACGGTGCGCTGCGTGCCGAGGCGCTGCTGCAGCAGCCGATAGGTGGAGACTTCCGCGCGCGGCGGCGTGCGCCGCCAATGCGGCGAGGGCGCGAAGCGCGCATCGAAGATGTGCATGTGCGCGTCGCACGCCAGTGGCGGCAAGGCCCGGCGCGGCCGGCGCGTGCCGGCGGAATGGGGCACCGGCTCCGGCAGGTCGGCAAGGGTCACGTCGCGTCCGCTCAATCCAGCTTGATGTTGCCCTTGCGCACGACCTCGCTCCACTTCGCGTCTTCCTTCTTCAGGTAGTCCGCGAACTGCGCGGGCGTCGAGCCGATGGGTTGGGCGCCGACGTCGGTGAAGCGCTTCTTCACTTCTTCGTCCTGCAAGGCCTCGGCCACCGCCTTCTGCAGTTTCGCGGTGATGTCGGGCGGCGTTCCGGCCGGCACGAACATTCCGTTCCACTCGTAGACCTCGTAGTCGGGGATGACCGTCTCGCTGACGGTGGGGACGTCGGGCAGGCGCGGCGAGCGCTTCGGCGAGGAGATCGCCAGGGCGCGCAGCTTGCCTGCGTTCACCAGCGGGGAGGACGCCGCGACGGTGCTGAACATGAAGTCCACCTGGCCGCCCATGACGTCGGTGATGGCCGGGCCGCCGCTCTTGTAGGGAACGTGCACCATGTCCAGGCCCAGCTTCTGGCGGAACAGTTCGGAGGCCATGCGTTGCACGGTGCCGCTGCCGCCCGAGGCGAAGTTGACCTTGCCCGGCCGCGCCTTGGCGCTGGCGATCAGGTCATTGACGGTCTTGTAGGGCGAGTCCGCCTTCACGATCAGGATGTTCGGCGCGAGCGACACCAGCGACAGCGGCTGCAGCGCGTCGGCCGCGTACGGCATCTTCGGGAACATGTGCGGGTTGATGGAGTACGGCGTCGCGTCGTACAGCACCGTGTAGCCATCGGGCTGGGCCTTGGCGGCGTAGCTCGCGCCGATGGTGCCGCTGGCGCCCGCGCGGTTGTCGACGATGACGCTGGTGCCGAGCTTGGGACCCATCTTCGCAGCCAGCACGCGGGCGAGCGCATCGGCGGCGCCACCCGGGGCATACGGGACGACGATGGTGATCGGCCGCTCCGGCCAGGCCGCCTGGGCGACGGAAGCGGCCGCGAGTGCGATGGCCGCGACGAACGTTCGGCGCGAAAAGGTGGACAGGTTCATGGTGCGTTCCTTGGGAGGTTGATGAGACGCGTGATTTCGAGGTGCATCACGCAATGTCGAGATGGAGTGCTTGGCGAGTGGGCTGTGTGTCTGGACGGGTCGTCGGACGGCGCGGCGCCTGCGTGCGCCTGGCTGCTCAGGCTTGTGCGGCGACCTGGGGCTGCTGCAGCACGGCGAGAATGTTTTCTGCCGCGCCCACGCCCATGTTCACGTAAGCGTCACTGGTGACGCCGCCGATGTGCGGGCTGAGGATGATGTTGGGCTCGCCCTGGAACGGGTGCGGCACCGTCATCGGTTCCACCGCGAAGCTGTCGAGGCCGGCGGACGCGACCTGGCCGGACCGCACGGCCTGCAGCAGGGCGGCTTCGTCGACGAGCCCTCCACGCGCGGTGTTGACCAGGATCACCCCGCGCTTGCATGCCGCGAGCGACTGGGCATTCACGAAGCCGCGGTTCTCGGGTGTGAGCGGGCAGTGCAGCGAGATGGCGTCCGACTCACGCCAGATGGCATCCAGGGCGACGGGCCGCACATGGTCCGGCAGGTTCTGCGCGTAGGGATCGTGGCCGATGACCTGCATGCCCATGGCATCGCACATGCGGGCGAAACGCTGGCCGATGGCGCCCAGCCCGACCAGGCCGATCGTGCGTCCCCGCAGTTCCACGCTCTTGTGCGTGGCCTTGTCCCAGTGGCCGGCGTGCATTCGTGCGTTGAGCTGGACGACCGATTTCGCGCAGGCCAGCAGCAGCGCCAGGGCCTGCTCCGCCACCGCCGCCGCGTTCGCGCCCAGGGCCGCGCGGACCTCGATGCCGCGGGCCCGTGCCGCGTCCTTGTCGATGGTGTCGGTGCCGCTGCCATGCTTGGAGATGACGCGCAGCGATGGCGCGGCGTCCATCACGGCGTAGCCGACCTTGCCGTAGCGCACGATGATCGCGACCGGGTCGTGCTTGCGGCAGAGCGCGACGAGGTCTTCTTCCTGCGGTGTCTTGCCGGCGTAGACGATCTCGAAGCCCTTGAGCAGCTCGAGGGCCTGGGGTGCAAGGTCGGCGCCGGTGACGATGATGGCGCGACCGCTGCTCACAGGGTCTCTCCCTGCCTGAGGATCCCCGCGGTGCGCAGGGCGGCATCCAGCCAGGAGGCTGCCGTATTGCCGGCCTTGATGGCGGCGATGCGTGCCGACTCGTCCTCGACCTTCTTGCGCGCCAGCGGCAGCAGGCTTTCGACCCGCTCGCGCTCGATGACGACCACCCCGTCGGCATCCGCGACCACGAGGTCGCCCGAGCGGACCGTCACGCCACCCACGGAGACCGGATGCCCGATGCGGCCGGGGACGTTCTTGGTCGGGCCGTTCGGGTTGGTGCCGAACGAGAACACGGGGTAGTCCATCTCGTCGATCTCGAGGCTGTCGCGCACCGCGCCATCGATCACCACGCCCGCCAGGCCGAGCTGCTTGCAGGCCGTCATCATGATGGTGCCCATGAGGGCCGCGGTCTGGTCGCCCTTGCCGTCGATGACCAGGACGTCGCCCGGCTTGGCCAGCGCGATGGCGGCGTGGATCATGAGGTTGTCGCCGGGGCGCACGTCCACGGTCAGAGCAGGACCGGCCAGCTTCATGCGGGGACGAAGTGCCGCGATGCGGCCGTGCAGTGCGCCGCGCCGGCCGTTCACGTCGGCCAGGATCGCGGCCTGGTATTCGGAGGCCTGGCGCACCAGGTCGGGCGAAACGCGCTCGAAGCTGCGGAGGATGTCTGCTGTCATGGGGGTACTTCCTTGGAGAGACCCGGACCCGTTGCATGCCGGATCCGGGATGGCGGCGCGGATGCGCCGGTGTCAGTCGATCTTGGCGCCGGACTCCCTGACGATCTTTCCCCAGCGGGCGATGTCGTCACGGATCAACTTGCTGAACTGCTCGGGCGTGCTGCCGGCGACGTCCGCGCCCTGGTCGCCGAGCTTCTTCTGCAGTTCCGGGTCCTTCAGGGCCTTGTTGATGTCGGTGCTGAGCTTGGCCACCACATCCTTGGGCAGGTTGGCCGGCCCGAGGATGCCGAACCAGGTCACTGCCTCGAAGTTGGGGTAGCCCGATTCCGCGACGGTGGGAACCTGTGGCAGGTCGTCCGCCCGCTTGAGCGCGGTCACGGCGATCGGCCGCATCTTGCCGCTCTTGATGTGGCCGATCAGCGTGGGAATGGAGGACACGTACAGATGCACCTGGCCGCTGATGACGTCGGTGGCGCCTTGTGCGGCGCCCTTGTACGGAACGTGGGTGAGCTTGATCCCGGCTTCCTTCTGGAAGGACTCGGCCGCGAGGTGCGCCACCGTGCCGTTGCCCGAGGTCGCGAAGTTCAGGCGGCCGGGACTCTCCTTGGCGGCCTTGATCACGTCGGCCAGCGTCTTCAGGGGCGAGTCCGCGCCGGTCACGATGACCAGCGGGGAGCTCGCGACCATGCTGATGGGCGTGAGGTCCTTCACGGGGTCGTACGGCAGCTTGGAGTACAGCGTCGGATTGATCGCGAGGTTGCTGGTTTGGCCCATCACGAGGGTATAGCCGTCAGCCGGCGCCTTGGCCGCCGCGTCCACGCCGAGGTTGCCGCCGGAGCCCGGCCGGTTCTCGATGACGAATGTGTAGCCGGAGGCCTGGATCTTGTTGGCGACTTCGCGGGTGATCAGGTCGGTACCGCCTCCCGCGGGGAAGGGCACGATCAGCCGCACCGGCTTGGCCGGCCAGGTCTGCGCTTGCGCGGCTGCGTTGATCAGGGATGCTGCGGCAAATGCCAGTGTGGCTCGACGGGAAAGCTGCATGGTTTGTCTCCTGGTGGTTGAGAACGGTCTGCGCCGTTTCGGCGAGACTTTAGGCCGGTGGTGCACGCCATACAATCATGGTTCACAGAATGAAACGTGGTGCGACATGCGAAACACGGGCTCCGACGACCAGGTGGAACGCGACGGCGGCGTCGTCGCCGTCAGCCGTGCGCTGTCGCTGATGGAGGCATTCCAGGTCGGCGAATCGGCGCTGTCGCTGGCCGAGCTGAGCCGGCGGGCCGGCATGCACAAGACGACGGTGCTGCGACTCGCGCGCACGCTCGCGCTGTCCCAGTACATGGTGCAGAACGAGGACGGGCAGTGGCGGCTGGGCCCCGCGGCCGGATGGCTGGGGGCCCGCTACCAGGCGGGCTTCGACGTCAACAACGTGGTGGAGCCCACGTTGCACGAGCTTGTGAAGCAGACCAGCGAGAGCGCTTCGTTCTATGTCCGGGAAGGCGACATCCGCTCTTGCGTCGCCCGCGTCGAGGGCCCGGCGTCCGTGCGTCACAACGTCCGCATCGGTGAGCGTCTGCCCTTGAACAGGGGCGCGCCGGGGCGCGTGATCCTGGCGTTCAGCGGTGCCAAGGGCGAGCCTTACGAGGCGATCCGCAAGGTGGGCTATCACATCTCCATGGGAGAGCGGGAGTCCGAGGTCTCGAGCGTTGCGGCACCGGTTTTCGGCCTGAACTGGCGTCTGCTCGGGTCCATGTGCATCTCCGGCCCCAGTTCACGCCTGACCAAGGCCAAGCTGGAAAAGCATGCGAAGCTCGTGATCCGGGCGGCGAACCAGCTCTCCTATGCGCTGGCGGGCAGCCGCTCCCCGGAGACCCCGGCTGTGCTGTCGCGCTGGCATCCCTGAGGCGGGCGACGACCGCCAGCGCGCCTGCGCTGCCTCCCGCTCAGGCGGCCGAGGCCGCGGGCGCCTCGGGCACGCGCGTCACCTTGCGCCCGGCGATGATCATCCCGAGCACTTCGTCCTCCGTCAGGTCGGACGTGCGGAAGGTGCCGACCGCGCGGCCGTTCTTCATCACGCACAGGCGGTCGGACAGGCCGAACACGTCGGGCATGTCGTGCGTGATCAGGAAGATGCCCACGCCGGCCGCCTTGAGCCGGCGCACCAGCTCGTGGACCATGTGCGTCTCCTCGGGGCCGAGGGCGGCGCAGGGTTCGTCCATGATCAGCGCCCGGGCGCGGAAGTGGATCGCGCGCGAGATCGCCACCACCTGGCGCTGGCCGCCGGAGAGGGCGCGCACCGGCACGCGAATGTTGCGGAAGTTGGGATTGAGCTGCCGGAACACCTCGCGCGCCGCCTTCTCCATGGCGAAGTCGTCCAGCGTGCCCCAGCGCGTCTTGAGCTCGCGTCCCAGGAACAGGTTGGCCACGCTGTCGAGGTTGTCGGCCAGCGCCAGCGTCTGGTGGATGGTCTCGACGCCCAGCGCCTGCGCGTCGGCGGGCCGCGCGATCGCGGCACGCTGCCCGTTGACGCGGATCTCGCCGTCGTCCACCGGCCACGCGCCGGCCAGCGCCTTCATCAGCGTGGACTTGCCGGCGCCGTTGTGGCCCAGCACCGCCACCACCTCGCCGGGCCAGAGGTTCAGGCTGACGCCGTCGACGGCATGGATGCCGCCGAAGGATTTGCGCACCGAGCGCAGTTCGACCAGCGGCGTGCTCACTGCATGCGCTCCCCGGTGCGGCGGCGGTACACGACGTCGAACACCACGGCGACGATCAGCACCTGTCCGATGATCACCATGCGGTGGCCGATGCTGATGTCCAGCAGCAGCAGCCCGCTTTCCAGGAACTGGATCACCAGCGCACCGAGCACCGTGCCCAGCACCGTGCCGCTGCCGCCCGACAGCGCGATGCCGCCGATCACGGCGGCGGCGATCGCATAGAGCTCCATGCCGGTACCGAGCGAGTTGGTGCCCGCGTTGAGACGCGACACCGCGACGATGGCCGCGACCGCGACGGCCGTGCCCAGCAGCAGGAAGCTTTTGAGCATCACCCATTTCACCGGGATGCCCACCAGTGCCGCTGCCTCCGGGTTGCCGCCGATCGCATACACCGAACGGCCGAAGCTGGTGCGGTTGACGAGGAAGGCGATCACGCCCACCACCGCCGCCCAGATCAGGACGGGGATGGGAATGCCCTGCGGCGCGGCCTTGCTGGGAATGCGGTAGGCACTCATGGCGGCGACGAAACCGAGGATCACGATGGCGAAGAAGGCCGTGTAGGCGAGGTCCAGTGCCAGCGGCCGCGGCGCGAAGCCGTGCCGCGCGGCCATGCGGCGGCGCTGCGCGGTGCGCCAGGCCAGCCAGGCGCACGCCAGCAGGCCGAGGAGCCAGCTGGCGGTGACGCCGATCGCGCCGTCGAGGCCGCCGCCGATCAGCAGGAAGGTCTCGTCGGTGACCGGCTGGGTGCGGCCGTCGGCGATGAGGAAGGCGACGCCGCGGAAGGTGACCAGCCCGCCCAGCGTCACCACGAACGAGGGCACGCCCAGGTAGGCGGTCAGCCAGCCCTGGTACAGCGCGATCGCCAGCGCCACCGCCCAGCCGGCCAGGCAGGCCCAGGCCCAGTGCCAGCCCTGGGTGTAGATCAGCCACGCCACCAGCACGCCCACCGTCGCGAGCACCGAGCCGACCGAGAGGTCGATCTGCCGCTGCACGATCACCAGCGCGATCGCGGCGGCGACGATGCCCACCACCGCGGATTGCTGCGCGATGTTGTAGAGGTTCTCCGGCGTGAGGAAGTTGCCGGTGGCCACCTGGAAGGCGACGCCCATGGCGGCCAGCACCGCCGCCATGATCGCCAGCCGCAGGTCGAGCGAACTGATGTGCAGGCGCTCACGCAGGGGTTGCGTGGCCGGCGCCGCGCCTGCTTCCCGCGCCAGGGGCGCCGTCGCCTCCTGCGCTTCCATGCTGCTGCGCGTCACCCGCTACTTGCAGGCCGCGGGACCGCTGGCCTTGTCGACGCCGCGGCAGGCCGCCTCCTTGGAGATCCAGCCGGCCCGGATCACCGTGTCCAGCTTGTCGGCCGTGACCGCGACGGGCTTGAGCAGGATGGCATTGAGCTTCACCTTGCGCTCCCCGCCGTCGAAGGTCGTGGCATTGGGCACCTTCTGGCCCTTGGCCAGCGCCACCGCGACCGATGCCGCCTCGCGGCCGAGCTCGCGTGCGTCCTTCCACACGGACACGGTCTGCGTGCCGAGCGCCACGCGGTTGAGCGCCGCATGGTCGCCGTCCTGGCCGGACACCGGCACGCCCTTGAGGCCGCGCGCCGACAGCGCCGCCACCACGCCGCCGGCGGTGCCGTCGTTGGAGGCGACCACCGCGTCGACCTTGTTGCCGGACTTGGAGAGGATCTGCTCCATGTTGCGCTGCGCGACTTCGGGCTTCCAGCCGTCGGTGTACTCCTCGCCCACGATCTTGATGTCGCCCTTCCTGATCGCATCGGCCAGCACTTCCTGCTGGCCTTCGCGCAGCAGGTTGGCGTTGGGATCGGTGGGAGAGCCCTTGATCATGGCGTAGTTGCCCTTGGGTCGGGCGGCCAGGACGGCGCGTGCCTGCAGGCGGCCGACTTCCTTGTTGTCGAAGGAGATGTAGAAGACCTCGGGCGACTCGATCAGGCGGTCGTAGGCGACCACGGGAATGCCGCGCGCCTTGGCCTTGGCCAGCGCCGGGGCGATGGCGTCCTTGTCGTAGGCCAGGAGGATGAGCACCTTGGCGCCCTTGTTGATGAGGCCCTCGACGTCGGCGATTTGCTTTTCCGCCGAGCCATTGGCGTCGGCGCTGACGTAGCTCGCGCCCAGCTTGGCGAGCTGGTCCTTGATGGCCTTTTCGTCGGTCTTCCAGCGCTCCTCCTGGAAGTTGGACCAGCTGACGCCGACGACCTGGGCGACCACGGTCGAACACGCGCCGGCGGCGAGCGCTGCTGCAAGCAGGAACTTGTACTGCGTCTTCATGCTGTCTCCTTCAGGGTGGTTGGACACGGCCTCGGGCGAAGCGGTGCGGGGGTGGTGGCGGGGCGTCTCGTTGCCGGCTCGGAGGGCTGGGGGAGCGCCATTCCAGCACCTTTCTTCCCGTGCGAAAAGCGGGGAGAGCCCGTGTAGGCAATCCCCTGAAGGGACAGGCGGCCGATGGCCGGGGAAATCCCGGCGCAACCATCCGGCGAGCGCCATTGCCGCTTCGACGGCGCGGGCCGCCGATCGGGTGCGCCACGGGTCATGACATGGATGAGCGATCCCATCAGCGGTTGCCCCGCCCTGCCTCGAACATTCGCTGCAGCAGGCAGAACACGAACAGCAGCGCACCGATGGCGATGCGCGTCCACCAGGAGCTGAGGGTGCCGTCGAACATGATCAGCGTCTGGATGATCCCCAGGAGCAGCACACCGAACAGGGTGCCGGCCACGTAGCCGACGCCGCCGGTCAGCAGCGTGCCGCCGATGACCACCGCGGCGATCGCGTCGAGCTCCAGTCCCGTGGCGTGCAGTCCGTAGCCGGAGAGCATGTAGAACGCGAAGACCACCCCGGCCAGGGCGGAGCAGAAGCCGCTGAGCGCGTACACGCCGACGAGGGTGGAATGCACGGGCAGCCCCATCAGCAGGGCCGAGTGCGCGTTGCCGCCGATGGCATAGACGGTGCGGCCGAACTGCGTGTAGTGGGCCAGCCAGATCCCGGCGGCCACCGTCGCCAGGGCAATCACCGCGCCGACCGACAGCGAGGCGTCTGCCACGATCGGAATGCGCAGCTGCGAGACCTCGGAGAAGAAGGCGTTGGTGATCGGCACCGAGTCGATGCTGATCAGGTAGCACAGGCCCCGCGCCAGGAACATGCCCGCCAGCGTGACGATGAAGGGCTGCAGGCGGAAGCGCTCGATCAGCAGCCCCATGCCGCCGCCGAAGGCGGCCCCCATTGCCAGCACCAACGGGATGACCACGCCGGCCGGCAGCTGGTGGCGCTCCAGCAGCGCGGCGCAGACCATGGTGGTCAGCGCGATGACGGCGCCCACCGACAGGTCGATGCCGCCGGAAAGGATCACGAAGGTCATGCCCACGGCCGCGATGCACAGGAAGGCGTTGTCGATCAGCAGGTTGAGGAACACCTGCGCCGAGAAGAAGCCGGGGTAGGCGAAGGAACCGTAGCCCGCCAGTCCGGCAAACAGCGCGATGGTGACCAGCAGCGGCACGACCTTGGGGTCCAGCCGCGCCGGTCGGCCGAGCGCCGTCGCGGGCTGCGGCGCGGCCGCCGGTTGGTTGGGCGCAGGCGACCGCGGCGTCATCGCCGGGCGTTCAGCCGCCACCGGTTCGCTGCGGGCCTGCATGCGGGCGCTCATGCGA
>JAEZKX010000229.1 GCA_023436025.1 Pseudomonadota bacterium
GGCGTGGCCAGCGCGGCGCCGGCCGGCGAAGCACCCACCGACGGACCGCCCGACGGGGCCCGCAAGGCGGCGCTGCCCAAGACGCTGCAGCCGCAGCTCGCGGTGCTGGTGGACGAACCGCCGAAGGACCCCGACGCGTGGGTGTTCGAGATCAAGTTCGACGGCTACCGGATGCTGGCGCGCGCCGAAGGCGGCGCCATCCAGCTCGTCACGCGCAACGGCAACGACTGGACCGCCAAGCTGCCCGGCCTGGCCCGCGCGCTGCAGGACATGGACCTGCCCGACGGCTGGTACGACGGCGAGATCATCATGCCCGGCAAGGACACGCCGGCCGACTTCCAGGCGCTGCAGAGCGCCTTCGACAGCACGCGCACCGAGCGCATCGTCTACTACCTGTTCGACCTGCCCTACTGCGCCGGCCACGACCTGCGCGACGTGCCGCTGGTGCAGCGGCGCGAGGTGCTGCAGCGCATCGTCGAGCGCAAGCCGCATCCCAACGTGAAGTTCAGCGCGGTGTTCGATGCGCCGGCCGCCGAGATCCTGCAGTCGGCCTGCCGACTGGGGCTGGAAGGCGTCATCGCCAAGCGCCGCGATTCGGCCTACGTGTGCCGGCGCTCCAGCGACTGGATCAAGCTCAAGTGCGCGCACCGCCAGGAGTTCGTCATCGGCGGCTGGACCGACCCCCAGGGCTCGCGCACCGGCCTGGGCGCGCTGCTGCTGGGCGTGCACGGCGATGACGGCCGGCTGCGCTACGCCGGCAACGTGGGCACCGGCTTCAACGAGGCGACGCTGCGCGACCTGCGCGCCCGGCTCGATGCGCTGGGCGCGGCGAAGAACCCCTTCGACGGCGGCGGCACCGGCATCCCGCGCGCCGCCCACTGGGTGCGGCCCGAACTGGTGTGCGAGGTGTCGTTCGGCGAATGGACGCGCGACGGCAAGGTGCGCCATGCGGTGTTCCACGGCCTGCGCACCGACAAGCCGGCCGACACCATCACGGAAGAGCCGACCGTGCAGGCGCCGCCGGTCGACCAGCCCGCCAGGGGCCGCAAGGCGGCGACGAAGCGCAAGACCGCGGCGGCCGCGCCGCCAGCGGAGAAGTCGCAGCGGCCGGCCACCGCGCCCGCCGCGTCCGTGACCCTGCCGCCGGCGCTGCGCATCAGCAACCCCGAGCGGGTGATCGATCCGCAAAGCGGCACCACCAAGATCGCGCTGGTGCGCTACTACGCGCTGGTGGCGCAGCTGATGATGCCGCACCTGCAAAACCGGCCGATCGCCATGGTGCGCGCGCCCGACGGCATCGAGGGCCAGCTGTTCTTCCAGAAGCACCTGGAGCGCTACAAGATGGCAGGCGTGGAGCCGCTGGATGCGGCGATCTTCCCCGGCCACCCGCCGATGTTGAAGATCGCCCGGCCCGAGGGCCTGCTGTCGGCCGCGCAGATGAACGTGATCGAGATCCACACCTGGAACGGCACCGTGCCGGCCATCGGCAAGCCCGACCGCATGACCTTCGACATCGACCCCGGCGAAGGCGTGACCTGGGCGCAGATCCAGGAGGCGGCGCAGCTGGTGCGCACCATGCTGGATGCGCTGGCCCTGCCCTGCTTCCTCAAGACCAGCGGCGGCAAGGGCCTGCACCTGGTCGTGCCACTGAAGAAGCAGTTCGACTGGGACACGGTCAAGGACTTCTCGCAGGCCGTGGTGCAGCACCTGGCGCGCACCATCCCGGACCGCTTCGTCGCCAAGAGCGGCGCCAGCAACCGGGTCGGCAAGATCTTCATCGACTACCTGCGCAACGGCTACGGCGCCACCACGGTGTGCGCCTGGTCGGCGCGCGCCCGCCCGGGCCTGGGGATCTCGGTGCCGGTGGGCTGGGACGAGCTGGAGTCCCTCAAAAGCGGCGCCCACTGGACCGTGGCCACGGTGCACCAGCGGCTGGACCGGGGCAACGAGCCCTGGACCGCCTACGAGGACAGCCGCTGCACCCTCGGCGGCGCGATGAAGAAGCTGGGATTCGAACGGAAGAAGTGAAACGGGCGCGGCCGCAGTTGCCTGCGGCGCTCACTCACCCCGCCACCCATGGCAGGCGGATCTCCAAGCGCTCGCCCGCGCGGGCGATGCCCGCGCCTTCGGCCTGTGCCAGCGCCTCGAGGTCGCGCCACTCCAGCGCGCGGTAGCCGCGCTCGCTGGTGAAGCCCTTGTCACCCTCGCCGGGCCGCACCGTGATGGCCAGCACCGCCGCATCGTCCTGTGCACAGGCCTCCAGCACCAGTTCCGCCGGCGGGCGGGTGTGGTCGGTCACCTGCACCAGGGCGGCGGTGAACAGCGCGCGCAGCGCCGCTCGCCGCACCTGGCCCGGGACCGGCCCGACTTCGTTGCGCACCGCATAGCCGCGGAAGCTCAGGCTGGTGGCCAGCAGCGCCGTGCACTCGCGCACGCCCTCGGCCAGGCCGGTGGTCACCGTGTCATCGGGCGCCAGCCAGCCCACCACGTCGAGGCAGGACTGGAGGGCGGCGCGCGCGAAGCCGTTGATCTTGCCGGCGCTCTCCTGCACCTGGGCGAGGTCGGGCTGCGGCGCGCGCAGGCGCCGGTCCATCACCTCGTAGATCATGCCGATGGGCTGGAGATTGACCACCAGGTGGTGTCGCATCGAAGGGGCCAGGCGCCGCAACAGGGCGTAGCGCGCCGCTTCCGCTGCGGCCGCGGGCGGGGCCGCGACCGGGGTCGGTTCGGAAGAATGCATGGGCAAAGCGTAGCACCCATGGCCGTGCTGTCAAACCCAGGCCGGACAGTCCGGCTCAGCCGCAGGGTCAGCCGGTGGCCGCGACAGCCTCGTGCGCGACGTGGCCCAGAATGGTCCGCAGCGCCTGCAGCAGCTGCCCACGCGCGGCCTCGGCGGTGTCGGCCTGCAGGCGCGCGCCCACGAAGCCGTCTGGTCGCACCAGCGTGGCCATGCCGGGCTGGGCCGCATAGAGCCGGGCGAACTTGCCGTCCGCCGCCACCGGTCCTCCGGGCGCGCCGACATCCAGCAGGTCGACCCGCAGGCCCAGGGCGGCCGTGGCCTCGGCGCAGGCGTTGCGCCAGCCCGCGGGCAGTTGCTGCCCCACTAGCGTGAAGTGGCTGCCCCAGAGATCGATGGTCGAGACGCGGCGTCCCTCGGCGTCGCGCAGCCATGCATGGGGCGCCCGCACGCCCGGCAGGGTCGTTTCCTCGTAGTCGCGCAATTGCGAGGGCGGCGGCGCCGTGTCGGCGGGGCACAGCGCGCCGGCGGTGTAGACCGTGCCGAGCTGGTAGCCGGTGTGCAGCACACTGTAGTCGCCGTGGGGCTGCACCCGCTGGGCGAGGAAGCTGCGGCCCTCTGGCGAAAGGCGACCCTCGCGCATCGACGCGCCCTCGCCGATGCGCACGGCCTCGGCGATGGCCTGGTAGTGCAGCGAGTTGTAGGTGGCCGACTTGACGGTGAGCAGCGCCCGCGAGCGGCGTTCCTCCTCGTAGGTGTCCAACAGCGCGTCGGGGGCGACGCCGCGCAGCACCAGCGCCAGCTTCCAGGCCAGGTTGTTGGCATCCTGGACCCCGGAGTTCATGCCGAAGCCGCCCCAGGGCGAATGCCAGTGGGCCGCGTCGCCGGCGAAGAACACGTTGCCCTCGCGCCAGCGGCGCAGCAGGCCGGTGGTGTAGTCGAAGCGGTAGAAGCGCACCAGCTCCACCGGCAACTGCGGCATGCCCAGCGCGCCACGCAGTCGCTCCAGCACCACGTCGGCCGGCGGCAGCTCCTCCTCGTCGTGGCGGAAGCTGTAGCGCCACAGACCCGTTTCCGGATGCTGGCTGCCGAACCAGCCCGCGTAATGCGGATGCAGCACGAAGGAGTGGAAGAAGCCGTCGCGGCCCAGCGAGGCGTCGAGGTCGGCGCGGAACTCCACCAGGATCTGGTTGCCGAAGGTCGGGCCGTGGTCCTGGCCGCGGCCCAGCCGGCTGCGCACGAAGCTGTGGGCGCCGTCGCAGGCCAGCAGGTAGCGCGCGCGGACTTCCTTGCGCGCCTGGGTCTCGACGTCGTGCACCACCACCCGCACCGCCTCGCCGAGGTTCTCCACCTCGTCGACGCGGGTGTTGAAATGCAGCGTGGCGCCGGGCCACTGCGCCGCCTGGCGGCGGATCGCCGCCTCGTAGTTGGAGGCTGGCACCTTGCGCGGATAGACCGGGCTGAGCGGCTCCCACTTCTTCACGTAGTCCGCGTGCGAGCCGTGCACGGCGCGGATCTGCGCCACCGGTCCCTGGGCCACCGTGACGTAGAAACCCTGGCCGTTGGAGCTCTCGGTGCTCCAGCCGGCGTCCTCCAGCAGGTCCCACACGCCCCACTGCTTGAACAGCTCGCCGGTGGAGGCGTGCACGTACTGGCCCTTGGGTAAGGTGGTGGTGCTGGCGCGGCGCTCGAACAGCGCCACCCGCACGCCGGCGCGCCCGAGCAGGTAGGTCATGGCCAGCCCCACCGGGCCGCCGCCGCAGACGATGACGTCGACCTCGGAAGGAATGCGCTGCGCGCCGTCGTTCATCATGCGCCCACCCGTTCGGCCGCGCTGCGCGCCATGCGCTCGGGGCTCTTGTTCCACTCCGACCACGAACCCACGAACAGGCGCGGCGTGGTTCCCAGCGCCGACAGCGTCAGCACGCTCAGCGCCGACAGCACGCCGCCGCCGCAGTAGACGACCACCTCCTGCCCCGCGAGCGCTCCGGCCCTTGCATAGAGCGCGCGGATCTCGTCCACCGTGCGCAGCGTCGAAGAGGGTGTCCACAGTTCCGCCGCCGGCAGGTTGGCCGCGCGCGGGATGGCGCCGGCCAGCCAGGAATTCTCGTCGCGCGCATCGATCAGGCAGGTGTCGGGGCCCAGCCGCTCCACGGCCTCGACCTCGATGCTCGGCAGGTGGCCGGGCGCCAGCACCAGCTCCGCGCTGGTGGCGCGCGGCGCCGGCACGAAGTCGCCCTGCGCCACCGCGCCGCCCTGGGCGGCCCAGGCC
>JAEZKX010000234.1 GCA_023436025.1 Pseudomonadota bacterium
CGCGTGGCCAGCAACGACGCCTCCACCCGCATCGGCCTGCCCGAGGTGAAGCTGGGCATCTATCCCGGCTGGGGCGGCAGCGTGCGCCTGCCGCGCCTGGTCGGCGCGCCGGCGGCGCTGGACGTGATGCTGACCGGGCGCAACCTGTCGGCCTCCTCGGCCCGTGCGATGGGCGTGGTCGACAAGGTGGTGGCGCCCGCGGTGCTGGTGGACGAGGCCGCGCGCCTGGCCCTGTCCGGCCGCCAGCGTCCCTTCAAGCAGCGGCTCATGGGCTGGCTGACCAACACCTGGCCGGTCCGCCAGGCGCTGGCACCGATGCTGGTCAAGCAGGTCGCACGCAAGGCGCGCAAGGACCACTACCCCGCGCCCTATGCGCTGATCGAGACCTGGCGCCGCAGCGGCGGCGGCATCCAGTCGCGACTGGCGGCCGAGCGCCGCTCGGGGGTCAAGCTCGCGGGCACTCCCACCGCGCGCAACCTCACGCGCGTGTTCTTCCTGATGGAACGGCTCAAGGGCCTGGGCGGCAAGGATCCGCACGGCATCGGTCACGTGCACGTGGTGGGCGCCGGCGTGATGGGCGGCGATATCGCCGCCTGGTCGGCCTACAAGGGCTTCGAGGTCCCCCTGCAGGACCGCGAGCAGAAGTTCATCGACGGCGCGCTGGCCCGCGCGCAGGAGCTGTTCGCCAGGAAGGTGCGGGACGAAGCCAAGCGCCCGGCCGTGGCGGCGCGGCTCAAGGGCGACCTCGCCGGCGATGGCGCGGCCAGCGCCGACCTGGTCATCGAAGCGATCATCGAACGCGCCGACGCCAAGCGCGAACTCTATGCCGGGCTCGAACCGCGCATGAAGCCCGACGCCCTGCTGACCACCAACACCTCGTCGATCCCGCTGCAGGAACTGCGCGGCCACATCGCGCGTCCGGCGCAGTTCGCCGGCCTGCACTACTTCAATCCGGTGGCGCTGATGCCGCTGGTGGAGATCGTGCGCCACGACGCGATGTCGCCGCAGACCGAGCAGCGTCTGGCCGCGTTCTGCAAGGCGCTGGACAAGCTGCCGGTGCCGGTGGCCGGCACCCCCGGCTTCCTGGTCAACCGCCTGCTGTTCCCCTACATGCTCGAGGCCGCCCTGGCCTACTCGGAAGGCATTCCCGGCGCAGTGATCGACAAGGCCGCGGTGAAGTTCGGCATGCCGATGGGCCCGATCGATCTGATCGACACCGTGGGCCTGGACGTGGCCTACGGCGTCGGCCAGGAACTGGCGCCGTTCCTCGGCCTGGCGATCCCGCCGGCGCTGTCGCAGCCGCCCGAAGCGGGCAAGCGCGGCAAGAAGGACGGCCAGGGACTCTACGCCTGGGAGAACGGCAAGGCGCGCAAGCCCGAGGTGCCCAAGGACTACAAGGTGCCCGCGGACCTGGAGGATCGCCTGATCCTGCCGCTGCTCAACGAGGCGGTGGCCGCCCTGCACGAAGGCGTGGTGGCCGATGCCGACCTGCTCGATGCCGGCGTGATCTTCGGCACCGGTTATGCGCCCTTCCGCGGCGGTCCGATCCAGACCATCCGCGAAACCGGCGCCGATGCACTGCTCGATCGCCTCAAGGCGCTGCAGGCCAGGTACGGCGACCGCTTCGCACCGCGCCCGGGCTGGGACAACCCGGTCCTGCGCGGCGAGTCCGAAGCGAGGGCCCGCGAAGCGGCCTGAGCCGCCACCGGGGAAGGGGGCGCGAGCGCCGCCCTTCCCCGCTGCGTCGCCGCTACATCCGCGACGACGCCAGGGGCGGGCCCGACTGGGCCCAGCTGGCCCGGAAACTGTGCATCGCCTGCCCGGCGTCGGGTTTGCCCTGGGCCTGCAGGCTGCGCGCCAGCCCGTACAGCGACCAGCCGTTGCCGGAGTTGCGCCGCAGTTCCTCGCGATACACCGCCTCGGCCTCGGCCGCACGCCCGGACTGCAGCAATACCGCGCCGAGGGTCTGGCGCACCGGCGCATGCCATCCCGGCGGCTCGTCGTAGGGGATGCGATCCTCGATCGTGACCGCCAGGATCAGGGCCGCCACCGCTTCCTCGTGCCGGCCACGCGCGGCCGCCAGTTCGGCGGTGACCGTGCGCTCGGCGATGCGCGCGGCGTGCGAGAGCGGGTAGCGATCCCAGACCAGCAGCGCGTCCACCGCCGGATCGGCCGCCAGCGGGCGCAGCGCGTCCAGTTGCGCCTGCGCGTCCGCCAGGCGCTGCTGCCGGATCGCCGCCATCGCCTGGGCGTAGCGCCAGATGGCGGTGGCATAGGGGCAGATCCGGCGCGGGGTTGCCGGCCCCGGCGATCTCGTCCCAGCGGCCGAAGCGGACGCGGTCGAACCAGGGCGTGAGCCAGTAGTGCTGCAGGCCCGCATAGCCCGGCTGCCGCATCAGCTCGGGCAGGTCGGTACGCTCGGCGGTGGCCAGCGCGGCGGCCCTGGCCACGGCGTCGTTGCCTTCCGTGCTGGCGGCGAACCAGAGGAAATGATGGTTGTGCGGCACGTAGCCCAGTGGGTACACGCCCTGGCTGTTGCCGCGGCACAGGGCAAGGTAGGCATCGTCGGCCTCGACCGCGCGCTGGTTGGCGAGCACCGCGTCGCGCCAGCGGCCGACCCGCGCGTAGATGTGCGAGGGCATGTGCACCAGGTGGCCGGAACCTGGCACCAGTT
>JAEZKX010000277.1 GCA_023436025.1 Pseudomonadota bacterium
CGCCTGGTCGGCCTGGCCGGCGCCCGCGGGGCGCAGCCCGGGCGCACAATCGGCCGCATGACCACGGCCTACGACTTCGAAGCCACCGCCATCGACGGCCAGACCGTGCCGCTGGACCGCTATCGCGGCCAGGTGCTGCTGGTGGTCAACACCGCCAGCGCCTGCGGTTTCACGCCGCAGTTCGCCGGCCTGGAGGAGCTGCACCAGCGCTATGCCAGCCGCGGCTTGGTGGTGCTGGGCTTTCCGTGCAACCAGTTCGGCGCCCAGGACCCCGGCAGCAACGCCGAGATCGGCGCCTTCTGCCAGCGCAACTACGGCGTGTCCTTCCCCATGATGGCCAAGGTCGAGGTCAACGGCGCCGGCGCCCATCCGCTCTACCAGTGGCTGACCCGCGAGAAGCCGGGGCTGCTGGGTACCACCGGCATCAAGTGGAACTTCACCAAGTTCCTGGTGGGCAAGGACGGCCAGGTGCGCAAGCGCTACGCGCCGATCGACAAGCCCGAATCCCTGGCCCGCGACATCGAGGCCGCGCTGGCCGCCTGAGGCCGCGGGCCGAGGCCGAACAGCGGCCGCAGCCAGCGCACCCGGCGCACCACCGCGGTGATCGCCCAGCAGCCGGCGATCGTCGCAGCCACCAGCAGCAGCGGCTCGACAACCGGCCCCAGCGCCAGCGGCGCCAGCCAGAAGATGGCCACCACCAGCACCGTCTGGTGCAGCACGTACCAGGGGTAGACCGATTCATTGGACCAGCGCAGCCAGGGCCAGGGACGGTTCAGGTGCTGGTGCGCCCAGCCGAGGATCGCCAGGATGGTCAGCCACAGGTAGGCGTCGCTCGCCAGCCGCACGGCCAGCCGCCAGGGCGACGGGCCGGCCGGCGGCAAACCCAGTCGCAGCAGGAGCGTCAGCCCCAGGGCGGCGCCGGCGCCAGCCAGCAGCGGCCAGCGCAGGCGGCGCACGGCATCCCACCAGCCGGCATCGGTGCCGATCCAGCAGCCGTAGAGGAACAGCGTGAAGTAGACCGCGTGCAACCAGCCGTCGCGCACCAGGTCGCGCGTGGGTGGGAAATGCGGCCACAGCAGCACCGACCAGGCCGCCAGCGGCAGCACCGGCAGCAGCACCAGCCGCCAGCCGCGCAGGGCCAGGAAGGTGCGTTGCAGGCGCTGCGCGGGCCGGCTGCGCAACAGCACGACGGCCAGCACGGTGTAGACCCAGAGGTAGGGCAGGTACCAGAGGTGGTTCCAGGTGACGCCGACGTCCGAGCCGTCGAAGGCCCCCTTGGGCCAGGGACCACCGGTGAAGTAGCGCAGCAGGAACTCGCCGAAGCCGGGGCCGGTGGCGCCATTGGCCAGCGCCTGGGCATAGGGCTGGAAGGGCACCACCACCGCCATGCCGAAGGCCAGCGGCAGCAGCAGGCGCCAGCTGCGCTGTCGCAGCAGCGCGCCCGGTGCGCTGCGCCCGAGCAGGATCGCCAGCGCCAGGCCCGACACCAGGAACACCAGGTCCATGCGCCACAGGTTCAGGATGCGCATCGGCGACTGCAACCAGGCGGCCGCATGCGGACTCTTGAGGTGCCAGGCCCAGCCGTCCACGTAGTACATGGCGACGTGGTAGAGGATGACCAGCGCGAAGGCCAGCGCGCGCAGGGCATCGATGTCGTGTCGTCGGTTCATGGGACGCAGTCTGGAAGCCGCCCCGGGCCACCGCCAGGGGTTTGGGACGAACCGGGGGCCGGCCGGGACCAATGGGGGCGGCCAGGGATGGACCCGCCGCCGCTCTAGACTAGCGCCCCATGTCCGCATCCCCCGGTTGGCTCGCTCGCTACCAGGCCTGGCGCCGCCCGGCCGAGGTCGGCTTCTGGGTGCTGGTGCTGGGACTGCAGGGCGGCTTCAATGCCGTGGTCAGCTGGCTGGACCGGCGCCACCTGGGCACGCCGCTGCCCTTCTGGCAGCCCGCCAGCTGGGAGCTGAGCAGCGTGCTGGCGCTGGGCCTGCTGGTGCCGGCAGTGATCTGGATGGACCGGCGCTTCCCCCTGCGCTGGGCCACGCTGGCGCGCAACCTGCCCTGGCACCTGGCGGCCACCGTGGTCTTCAGCGTGGTGCACGTGGGCCTGATGGTGGCGCTGCGCCAGGGCGCCTATGCGCTGGCGGGCCAGCAGTACAAGGTCGGCAGCTGGGCGGCGATGCTCGGCTACGAATACCTGAAGGACGTGCGCACCTACGCCATGGTGTTGCTCGCACTCTGGAGCTACCGCTTGCTGCTGCTGCGGGCCCAGGGCGAGGCCCGGGTGCTGGACCCGCCGGATCCCCCCGTGGCGGCGGCGGGCGCGCCGCCTTCGGGCAGCGCGGCGCAGGCGGGAGCGGAGGTGGCGGCCCAGCCGGGCGCCGCGCCGGCCCCGCCGCCGCGGCCCGAACGCTTCCTGGTGCGCAAGCTGCGCAAGGAATTCCTCATCGCCGCCAGCGACATCGACTGGCTGCAGGCGCAAGCCAACTACGTGGCCCTGCGGGTGCAGGGGCACGAATACCTGCTGCGCTCCACGCTCACCGAGTTCCTGGGCCAGCTGGACCCGGCGCGCTTCGTGCGCGTGCACCGCAGCTATGCGGTCAACCTCGACCGCATCGCCGAAATCGAACCGCTGGAGTCCGGCGATGCGCGCCTGCGCATGAAGGACGGCGGCGAGGTGCCGTGCAGCCGCCGCTACCGCGAGGTGCTGTCCGGGCGCTGAGCAGGCCCTGCTACAGCAGTGCCGCGTCCAGCACCTCGACCCAGTGCTTCACCGGCGTGGGCGTGCCCGACTGCAGGTGCTGGATGCAGCCGATGTTGGCCGACACGATGGCTTGTGGCGCGAGGGCGCCCAGGTGGCCCAGCTTGCGGTCGCGCAGGGTGTGGGCGATGTCGGGATGCAGCACGGAATAGGTGCCGGCCGAGCCGCAGCACAGGTGCGATTCGTTCATCGCCACCCGCACCTCGAAGCCCAGCGCGGCCATCGCCTCCTCCACGCCGCCGCGCAGCTTCTGGCCGTGCTGCAGCGTGCAGGGCGGATGGTAGGCCAGCAGGCCGGGCGCCGGCCGGACCCTGTCGCGCAGCGCCGGCACCAGCGGCAGCACGATCTCGCTCAGGTCGCGCGTGAGCTCGGCGATGCGGCGCGCCTTGTCCGCATAGGCGGCATCGTGCTGCAGGAAGTGGCCGTACTCGCGCACGGTGACGCCGCAGCCCGAGGCGTTCATCACGATGGCCTCGACCTCGCCGCCCGCCACCAGCGGCCACCAGGCGTCGATGTTGGCGCGCATCTGGGCGCGGCCGCCGTCCTGGTCGTTCAGGTGGAACTTGACCGCGCCGCAGCAGCCGGCGCCGGTCGCCACCAGCGTCTGGATGCCGGCGGCATCGAGCACGCGCGCGGTGGCGCTGTTGATGTTGGGCATCATGGCCGGCTGCACGCAGCCTTCGAGCAGCAGCACCTTGCGCGCATGCGTGCGCGCCGGCCAGGCGCCGGCCGCCTGCCGCGCCGGCACCTTCTCCTGCAGCCGCCGTGGCAGCAGGCTGCGCACCGCCTGGCCCAGTTTCATCGCCGGGCCGAAGACAGGCGACGTCAAGCCTTCCTTGAGCGTCCAGCGCAGCGCCTTTTCCGGCGCGGCGCGGTCGACCTTGCGCTCGACGATGGCGCGGCCGATGTCGACCAGGTGGCCATAGTCGACGCCGCTGGGACAGGTGCTCTCGCAGTTGCGGCAGGTCAGGCAGCGGTCCAGGTGCAGCTGCGTCTTGCGGGTGGGCGTCTCGCCTTCCAGCACCTGCTTGATGAGGTAGATGCGCCCGCGCGGACCGTCGAGTTCGTCGCCCAGCACCTGGTAGGTGGGGCAGGTGGCGGTGCAGAAGCCGCAGTGCACGCACTTGCGCAGGATGGCCTCGGCCTCGGCGCCCTCGGCCGTGCCCTGGAATTCCGGGGAGAGATGGGTCTGCATCAGGAAGTCAGGTGGAGCCGGCCGGAATCGAACACGTCGGCCGGATCGAACTGCGCGCGCAGCCGCTGGTGGATGGTGGCCAGCGGCGGCGCCGGCGGCGTGAAGCGCCCGGCGGCGGACGCATCCGCCGGCCGGAACAGCGTGGCAT
>JAEZKX010000304.1 GCA_023436025.1 Pseudomonadota bacterium
CCGCGGCCTTGCCGGCCGACCGCTGCACCGGCCTGGCCGGCCAGCGCATCGAGGCGAGCCAGATCGGCATCCCCAGCGGGGCCGCCATCGTCGACTCCGCGGCCATGGTGGCGGCCAGTCCGCTGGCCGTGGCCGAGCGCGGCGCCACGCCGGCGGGCACCATCACGCCGGCGCTGCCGCAGCATTGCAAGGTGCTGGGCCGCATCGCCCCCATGGACGCGCGCGCGCCCTTCATCCATTTCCAGGTCAACCTGCCGGCGCAGTGGAATGGCCGCTCGGTACAGTACGGCGGCGGCGGCTTCAACGGCGTGCTGATCAGCGGCACCGCGCTGGTGCCGGCGCAGCGCTACGAGCAACCCGCGCCGCTGGCGCAGGGCTACGTCACCTACGGCACCGACTCCGGTCACCAGAACCAGGCCGGCCAGCCGCCCCAGGCCTTCGCGCTCAACGACGAGGCGCTGCTGAACTTCGCGCATGCCTCGTACAAGAAGGTGCGCGACGTCGCGGTGGCGCTCATGAAGACGGCCTACGGGCGCGCCCCGCAGAAGCTGTACTTCGTCGGCAGCTCCGAAGGCGGCCGCGAGGGCCTGACGATGGCGCAGCGCTACCCGGCCGACTTCGACGGCATCTTCGCGCGCGTGCCGGTGATCCACTGGACCGGCCTGCAGCATGCGGGCCTGCGTGACGGCCTGGCGCTGGTGGGCGAGGGCTGGATCCCGCCGGCCAAGGTGAAGCTGGTGCACGACGCGGTGCTGGCCGCCTGCGACGCCGCCGACGGCCTGGCCGATGGCCTGGTGTCCGACCCGGTGGGCTGCCGCACGCGCTTCGACGTCACCCGGCTGCGCTGCACCGGCGCCGTCGCCGACCATTGCCTGAGTGATGCGCAGGTGCGCGCGGTGCAGACGCTGCACGCGCCGCTGCGCATGGACGTGGAGCTGGCCAACGGCCTGCGCGAGTACCCGGGCCGCGGCCCCAGCGGCGAAGGCCTGGCGGCGTCCGGACCCACCGGCGGCTGGCAGGCGTGGTGGACCGGCACGCAGGCTCCGGCCTTCCCGCCGGTGCCGGCCAACGGCATCGCCTGGTACTACGGCGCCGGCGCCATCCAGTACTTCTACGCCCGCGACCCGCGCGCCGACCTGCGCAGCTACGACCCGCGCAAGCACGCGGCGCGCGTGCGCGAGGTGTCGGCGCTGATGGACTCGACCAACCCCGACCTGTCGGCCTTCCATGCGCGCGGCGGCAAGCTGATCCTGCTGGAGAACCTGGCCGACTACGCGCAGAGCCCGTACGCGGGCATCCAGTACCACCAGAGCGTGGTGCAGCGCATGGGCCGCGACACGGTGAACCGCTTCTTCAAGCTGTACACCGCGCCCGGCATCGACCACGTGGGCACCGGCGGGCCGGCCAACGCCGACCTGTTCCCGGCCCTGGTGGCCTGGGTGGAAGGGGGCCGCGCGCCCGCCGGCCTGGTGCTGGTGGAGCAGGAGGCGAAGCAGCCCTTCGCCGTGCGCCGCAGCCGGCCCCTGTGCGAATGGCCGCAGGTCCCCCGCTACCGTGGCGGCGATCCCAACGCGGCAGGCAGCTTCGCCTGCGCGCCCTGACAGACACAGCAAGACGAGGAGGCTCCCATGCCCTTGGAAAAACCCTATGCCGGCATTCCCGGCACCACCATCTTCGACGCCGACCAGAGCCGCAAGGGCTACTGGCTCAACCAGTTCTGCATGTCGCTGATGAAGGCCGACAACCGCGAACGCTTCAAGAAGGACCAGCGCGCCTATCTCGACGAGTGGCCGATGACCGAGGAGCAGAAGCAGGCGGTGCTCGATCGCGACCTGAACCGGATGATCGCCCTGGGCGGCAACATCTATTTCCTCGCCAAGATCGGCGCCACCGATGGCAAGAGCTTCCAGCAGATGGCCGGTTCCATGACCGGCATGAGCGAGGAGGCGTACCGCGACATGATGGTCGGGGGCGGACGTTCCGCCACCTGGACCGGCAACGACAAGGACAGCAAGTAATGGCCCGCATCACCGCCTCCGTCTACACCTCGCACGTGCCCGCTATCGGCGCCGCGATGGACCTCGGCAAGACCCAGGAGCCGTACTGGCAGAAGGTCTTCGCCGGCTACGACTTCTCGCGCCAGTGGATCAAGGAGAACAAGCCCGACGTGGTGTTCCTGGTCTACAACGACCACGCCACCGCGTTCAGCCTCGACTTCATCCCGACCTTCGCCATCGGCACCGCGGCCGAATACGCGGTAGCCGACGAGGGCTGGGGCCCGCGCCCTGTGCCCAAGGTCGAAGGCGCGCCGGAGCTGGCCGCGCACATCGCGCACTCGGTGATCCAGCAGGATTTCGACCTCACCATCATCAACAAGATGGACGTCGACCACGGCCTGACGGTGCCGCTGTCGCTGATGTGCGGCGACGCGCAGCAGTGGCCGTTCAAGGTGATTCCCTTCGCCGTCAACGTGGTGCAGTACCCCGTTCCCAGCGGCATGCGCTGCTTCAAGCTGGGCCAGGCGATCCGCAAGGCGGTCGAGAGCTTCGACGAAGACCTCAACGTGCAGATCTGGGGCACGGGTGGCATGAGCCACCAGCTGCAGGGCCCGCGCGCAGGCCTGATCAACAAGGAGTGGGACAACCGCTTCCTCGACCGCCTGATCGACGATCCGGCGGGCCTCGCCTCCGTGCCGCACCTCGAATACGTCAAGGAAGCGGGCAGCGAGGGCATCGAGCTGGTGATGTGGCTGATCGCGCGCGGCGCCATGGCCGACGTCGCCGGCGGCCCCAAGCCCGCCGTGAAGCACCGCTTCTACCATGTCCCCGCCTCGAACACGGCGGTGGGCCACCTGATCCTGGAGAACAACCAATGACGAAACCTGTCCGCATCGCACTCGCCGGCCCCGGCGCCTTCGGCATCAAGCACCTCGACGGACTGAAGAATATCGAAGGCGTGGAGGTCACGTCCATCATCGGCCGCCAGCTGGACAAGGCCAAGGACGTGGCCGACAAGTACGGCGCGCGGCACGTGACCACCGACCTCGACGAGGCGCTCGCACGCGACGACGTCGACGCCGTGATCCTGTGCACGCCGACGCAGATGCATGCGCAGCAGTCCATCGCCGCCATGAAGGCCGGCAAGCACGTGCAGGTGGAGATTCCCCTGTGCGACAGCCTGGAAGAGGGGCAGGCGGTGGTGGAGATGCAGAAGAAGACCGGGCTGGTGGCCATGTGCGGCCACACCCGCCGCTTCAATCCCAGCCACCAGTACGTGCACAAGAAGATCCAGGCCGGCGAGTTCAACATCCAGCAGATGGATGTGCAGACCTACTTCTTCCGCCGCACCAACATGAACGCGCTGGGCCAGCCGCGTTCCTGGACCGACCACCTGCTGTGGCACCATGCCGCGCACACCGTGGACCTGTTTGCCTACCAGTGCGGCAGTCCGATCGTGAAGGCCAATGCGGTGCAGGGTCCGATCCATCCGCAGCTGGGCATCGCCATGGACATGAGCATCCAGCTGAAGGCCGCCAACGGCGCCATCTGCACGCTGTCGCTCTCCTTCAACAACGACGGCCCGCTCGGCACCTTCTTCCGCTACATCGGCGACACCGCGACCTACATCGCGCGCTACGACGACCTGTTCACCGGCAAGGAAGAGAAGATCGACGTGTCCAAGGTCGACGTGTCCATGAACGGCATCGAGCTGCAGGACCGCGAGTTCATCGCCGCCATCCGCGAAGGCCGCGAGCCCAACGCCAGCGTGGCGCAGGTGCTGCCGTGCTACCAGGTGCTGCACGATCTGGAGCAGCAGCTGCAGTAAGTGCGTTCGTGCCGCGACAGCGGCATTGAGGAACACGAGAGCCCGGCGTTGCCGGGCTTTTTTTCGTCTCCTGGGCCTGGGGCGTGCCTGGTCAGAGGCGGCGCCTCCGAAGTGCGTCGGGTCCGGGGGGCCGAAGGGTCCTGCGACATTTCTTTTCCCGCTGAGCTGAACTCGCGGGAGTAGGACCTCTCCTACTGGTTCCCTTTCCTGTAGGAACCCTCCCACATGCTCAAGTCCGCTTTTCTTGCACTCGCCGCGCTTGCCGGATTCACCCCGGCCATGGCGCAGACGAGTCCGTTCGAAAAGGGACTGAACACCATGTGGGAAGTGCTGTGGCACCAGAGCGGCACCGCCACCCGACTGGTGCGCTGGGAGCAGGACATCAAGGTCCGGGCCTTCGGCGGCGGCGCGCAGGCGCGCCAGGACAGCGTGCAGACGCTGCGTGAGGTGGCGGCCGTCGGCGGCGTCAAGGTCATCGACGTCAGCAGCAGTCCCGACGCGGCCCGGATGGCCAACGTCAGCATCGAGATCGTGCCGGATGCGGCCCTGAGCGAGGACCAGCCCTGCGAGACGCGGCTGAACTTCCGTACCGAAGCTGCGCTGGACTCGGTCGCCCTGCAGATGCGCGCCAGCGACGTCAAGCGCTGCATCTACCACGAGTCCATGCACGTCATGGGCGTGCGCGGCCACCCGGAGGGCAGCACGGTGCTGAGCTACTTCGAGCACCACGACGGCGGCCTGACCGGCCTCGACAAGGTGATGCTGCGCGCCTGGTATTCGCCGCGCGCCAAGGGCGGCATGACGCCCTTCGAGGTGATGCCCATCCTGGCCGACGAGCTGGTGGCGGCCATGCCGGACAAGGCGCGCGCCAGGGCCGAGCGCGACCGCTTCCTGGCCCGCATCGTGGGGGAGATGCAGGCCTTCGCCGAAGGCGAGGGCGACGTGCCGGCCATCGTCAAGCGCAGCGGCAAGTCGTCCGACCTGGGCATCCGCTTCGGCCGGATGGAGATGAGCTTCTTCCTGGGCGTGGCCTACCAGCAGGGCGTAGGCGTGGCGCAGGACGTCGCCCAGGCCTCGCGCTGGCTGCGCCGCGCGGCCAGCCTGGGCAGCCGCAGCGCCATCACGCTGCTGGGCGCCGGCGGCGCCTCGGTTGCGGGCAACCGCTGAGGCGGCGGCGCGGCTCGCTGCGGCGCGTCGCCAGAATTCAATCCACTCCTGGTGGCGTGACGGCAATGCGCACGTCAGCATGCGCGTGGGCGCCGCATGCAACGTGCTGGCAGCCCCGAAAGGCGAAGCCGCCTGCTCGCCGCGCCCGTGGGCGGCCATTCGCCCGCCGCCTGCGAATGACGGGAGAATAGGGCCATGCAAACCAGAAAACTCGGCCCCTTCACCGTCACGGCCATCGGCCTTGGCTGCATGAACCTCAGTCACGCCTACGGTGCACCGCCGTCGGCGCAGCAGGGCGAGGCCGTGCTGCGCGCGGCGCTGGACGCCGGCGTGACGCTGTTCGACACCGCTGCCCTGTACGGCTTCGGCAAGAACGAGGAACTGGTCGGACGCGTGCTCAAGGGGCACCGCGGCGAGATCACCCTGTGCAGCAAGGGCGGCCTGGGCGGCGTGCCCGACGAAAGCGGCGTGCTCAAGCGCGTCATCGACGGCCGCCCCGAATCGCTGCGGCGCAACTGCGAGGACAGCCTGCGCCGCCTGCAGACCGACGTCATCGACCTCTACTACCTGCACCGCTGGGACAAGAAGGTGCCCATCGAGGAGAGCGTGGGCGCGCTGAGCCGCCTGGTCGAGCAGGGCAAGGTGCGCACCCTGGGCCTGTCCGAGGTGTCGGCCGCGACCATCCGCAAGGCGCACGCGGTGCATCCCATCACCGCGGTGCAGACCGAGTACTCGCTGTGGACGCGCAATCCCGAGATCGCGGTGCTGGACGCCTGCCGCGAACTGGACATCACCTTCGTCGCCTTCAGCCCGGTGGCGCGCGGTTTCCTGTGCGACGCGGTGCACGACGTGGCCGCGCTGGACGCCAAGGACATCCGCCGCAACATGCCGCGCTTCTCGCCCGAGAACCATGCGAAGAACCTGCGGCTGCTGGCGCCGTACAAGGAACTGGCGCGCGAGGCCGGCTGCACGCCGGCGCAGCTGGCGCTGGCCTGGCTGCTGCACAAGGATCCGACGCTGATCCCGATCCCCGGCACCACCAGCGTGGAGCACCTGCGCGAAGACCTGGCGGCGGCCGAGGTGACGCTGGCGCCGGAGCTGGTGCAACGGCTGGAGGCGCTCATCAACGAGAAGACGGTCGCCGGCGACCGCTACAACGAGCAGGCCAACCGCGAGGTCGACACCGAGGTCTTCTAAGGCCCCGGCCGTTCAGTCGGCCGCGGCTTCCAGGGCGGCGCGTGCGCGCCGCTCGCTGTGCAGCACGTACAGCCCCGCGGCCACCAGCAGCGCGATGCCGCCCCAGGCCAGGGGATTGGGCACGTCGCCCCACACCAGGTAGCCCAGCACCAGCGCGAACAGCAGGCCGCTGTAGCGGAAGGGGGCGATCACGCTCATCTCGCCGCCGCGCATGGCGACGGTCAGCAGGTAGTAGCCCATGCTCAGGAACACGCTGGCGGCGGCCAGCAGCAGCAGGTGGCGCGGCGTGGGCGCCTGCCAGCCCTGCGCCAGGCTCCAGAAGCCGGCCAGCACCGTCACCGCGATCGCCGTGCCCAGCGTGACCAGCAGCGACGGGATGCTCCGGTCCAGGGTGCGCGTGATCAGGTCACGCGTAGCGTGCAGCAGCGTGCCGGCCACGCACAGCAGGGCGTAGCCGTTGAAGGCAGCGCCGCTGGGCTGCACGATCAGCAGCACGCCCGCGAAGCCGGTGGCGATGGCCAGCCAGCGCGCCGGCCCGACCCGCTCGCCGAAGGCGAGCACCGCGAACAACGTGATGAACAGCGGCGTCGCCATGTTGATCGCCGTGGCCGTGCCCAGCGGAATGTGGAACAGCGAGGTGAGGTAGGTGAAGGTGGCGAAGGCGTCGAACAGCGAACGCGCCACCACCCGCGGATGCAGCAGCAGGCGGGCGTGGCGCAGCATGCCCAGGGCCTGCGCCACGGCCAGCAGCAAGGCGGTGGCGAACACGCCGCGCAGGAAGATCAGCTGGGCCGCGGGCAGGGACTCGCTCACGACCTTCACCAGCATGTCGTTGGTGACGAAGGCGGCCATGCCGGCCGCCATCGCCAGGACACCGCGGCGGTTCGCGGCCCGCAGCGTGTCCGTGTCCGGGGGAGGGTTCATCAGGGTGCGCATCTCGGGCGCCGTGCAGATTGCATTCGCTGGGGGTGCTTGCGCAGCGGCGCCCCATGCGGCCTGTGCGCGGGCCCCGGGGCGCGCGCGGCGCGAGCGCACGCCACGCAATTGCCGGGCCAGAAAAAAGCGGCCCCTCGGGCCGCTTTCCTGGCGCTGCATTCCCGCCTGCGCGGGAGCGGTCACGATCACAAGGTGTCGATGAACGAGCGCAGCTTGTCGCTGCGGCTCGGATGCTTCAGCTTGCGCAGGGCCTTGGCCTCGATCTGGCGGATGCGCTCGCGGGTGACGTCGAACTGCTTGCCGACTTCCTCCAGCGTGTGGTCCGTGCTCATCTCGATGCCGAAGCGCATGCGCAGCACCTTGGCTTCGCGCGGGGTCAGCGAGTCGAGGATGTCCTTCACCACGTCGCGCAGGCCGGCCTGCATGGCCGCTTCGATCGGCGCGGTGTTGCCGGTGTCCTCGATGAAATCGCCCAGGTGGGAATCGTCGTCGTCCCCGATCGGCGTCTCCATGGAGATCGGCTCCTTCGCGATCTTCATGATCTTGCGGATCTTGTCCTCGGGGATCTCCATCTTGGCCGCCAGGATGGACGCATCGGGCTCGAAGCCGAACTCCTGCAGGTGCTGGCGGCTGATGCGGTTCATCTTGTTGATGGTCTCGATCATGTGCACCGGGATGCGGATGGTGCGGGCCTGGTCGGCGATCGAGCGCGTGATGGCCTGGCGGATCCACCAGGTGGCGTAGGTCGAGAACTTGTAGCCGCGGCGGTATTCGAACTTGTCCACCGCCTTCATCAGGCCGATGTTGCCTTCCTGGATCAGGTCCAGGAACTGCAGGCCGCGGTTGGTGTACTTCTTGGCGATGGAGATCACCAGGCGCAGGTTGGCCTCGATCATCTCCTTCTTGGCCTCGCGCGACGAGGCCTCGCCCTCGTTCATGCGCTTGTTGATCTCCTTGAGCTCGGCCAGCGGCACGACCACGCGCGACTGCAGGTCGATCAGCTTCTGCTGCAGCTCCTGGATGGCCGGCACGTTGCGGCCGATCACCTGGCTCCAGGGCTTGCCGGCGGCGGCCTGCTTCTCCACCCACTTCAGGTTCAGCAGGTTGGGCGGGAATTCCTTGATGAAGGTTTCCTGCGGCATGCCGCACTTGTCGACGATGATGCGGCGCAGCTCGCGCTCCTTCTTGCGCACGTCGTCGACCTGGCCGCGCACCATGTCGCACAGCTTCTCGATGGTCTTGGCCGTGAAGCGGATGGTCATCAGCTCGTCGGACAGGGCCTTCTGGCACTTGTGGTAGGCGGGCGTGCCCCAGCCTTCCTTGTCGTAGACCTTGTGGACCTTCTCGAACAGGGCGGCGATGTTGTCGAACTTGGCCAGCGCCGCAGTCTTGAGCTCCTCGAGCTTCTTGGTCAGCGCCTTGGAGCCGCCCGAGCCGTCGTCGTCGTCATCGGCGTCGAACTCGTCGAAGTCTTCCTCGGCCACGTAGTCGTCGGCCTCGTTCGGGTTGGAGAAGCCGTCGACCACCGTGGAGATGACGACCTTGCCCTCGCGGATTTCCTTGGCCATCTCCAGGATGGCCGCGATGGTGGCGGGCGAGGCGGAGATCGCCTCCATCATTGCCATCAGGCCGCCTTCGATGCGCTTGGCGATCTCGATCTCGCCCTCGCGCGTGAGCAGTTCGACCGTGCCCATCTCGCGCATGTACATGCGCACCGGGTCGGTGGTGCGGCCGAATTCGCTGTCGACGGTGGACAGGGCGGCTTCGGCTTCCTCTTCCGCCTCTTCTTCCGTCGCGGCGGTGGGGCCGGTGTTCGTCAGCAGCAGCGTCTCGGCGTCGGGCGTCTGCTCGTAGACGGCCACGCCCATGTCGTTGAGCATGGAGACGACGACTTCCAGCGTCTCGGCGTCGACCAGCTTGTCGGGCAGGTGGTCGGAGATCTCGGCGTGCGTCAGGTAGCCGCGCGTCTTGCCCAGCTTGATCAGCGTCTTCAGGCGCTGGCGCCGCTTGAGCATTTCCTCTTCGGTCAGGACGGTCTCGTCCAGGCCGAATTCCTTCATCAGCGCGCGTTCCTTCGCCTTGCTGATCTTCATGCGCAGCGGCTTGACCTTCTCGGCCACCGCTGCGGTCTCGGCCACCGGTTCGGCGTCGGCGAATTCGGCCTCGATGTCGCCCAGATCCTCGTCGCCGTCGTCGGCCTTGCTGTCCTTGGGCTTGCGGCCGCGCTTGGCGCCGGTGGTCTTGCCGGCGGCGGATGCGGCCTTGGGCGGGCGGCCGGGCTTCTTCTTCACGGGTTCATCGGCGGCGGCGGCCGCGGACTTCGCGGTTTTCTTGGTCTCTTCCTTGGCGGCAGCCTTCTCGGGCTTGGCGGCAGACTTGGTGGGCACGGGCTTGGTTACTTTCGACGGGGACGACGGGACTTTGGTTTCGGCCTTCACGACCTTGAGCTGGGCTTTCGCGGCAGGCGCCGGTGCCTTCACCGGCTTGCGTTCGGCGGACTTTGCAGGGACCTTCGCAGCAGACTTCTGGGCGGGCATAGAACCTCGGACTGGGCAGCAGGAACACAAAAGCGCCACGGACCCGGCGCGGGGACGAGAAGGCAGGCCTGGAGGCCTTCGGGGCAAGATGGGTGGGCGATCATTTGGGGTGCAGCCCTTGCGGTGGTTTGGCCTGGGCCCGCTTCAGGGGCGCCGCGCGCTTGGCGCGGCTGGCCGGTCCGGAGGTGCTGCTGTCGCTCTTGCCGCCAGCAAACCCTACATTATATCGTCGTGCGTCGAATTCAAGGCTTGGCGCCAGCTTTTTGCGCTTCCAGCAACGCCTTCTGCCTGCGGCTGAGGTCGTACAGGCGCTCCATCCGGTCCGGATCGGTGGCCGGCAGCCGGGAAACCTGTTCGATCTCCTGGGCCACGGCATCGAGCCGGATGCCGATCATGGCGCGCCGCACCGCATCGTCGCCGATCTCCTCGACGTCCAGCACGCGGCCGATGGGTTGCAGGTCGTCCAGCTGGGCCAGCCGGTTGGCCAGGTCCGCGAACGGCTGTCCTTCCAGTGCGAGTTGCAGAACGGCCCAAGGTTCCGGGCCGTGGTCGTGGATGCGCGCATCGATCCACGAAAACAGGTCGCCCACGGGCGGCTGCAGCTCGCACAGCAGGTGGTGGTCGTCCAGGCTCAGCAGGTCCCAGGCGTCGGTGTTGCGCAGCACCCGACGGGCGATGTGTTCGGCCAGGGCCAGCGACTTGGGCTTGATGGCCTTGCGTGCGCCGCTGCCGTACTGGCGGCGGCTGAAGGGGGTTTCCGGCGCCGGGCGGCGCCGGGCCGGGCCGCGCGCGCCGGCGGCGGTGGCTTTCACGCCCCACAGCTCCAGCAGGTCCTGCGGACCCAGCTGGGCGCGCTCGGCCAGCTCGCCCAGCAGCTGGCGCTTGAGCGCGCCCTCGGGCATCAGCTTCCACAGCGGGCCGGCGTTGCTGACCATGCGCGAGCGGCCCTCGGCCGTGGCCAGGTCGCAGTCCTCCGACGCGGCTTCGACCAGGAAGGCGCTCAGGGGGACGGCCTGGCGCACGAAGCGGGCGAAGGCCTCGTTGCCGTGTTCGCGGATGTAGCTGTCCGGGTCGTGCTCGGGTGGCAGGAACAGGAACTTGACGCTGCGCGTGTCGGTGGCGAAGGGCAGGGCGCCGTCGAGCGCCTTGCGCGCCGCGCGCCGGCCGGCGGCATCGCCGTCGAAGCTGAAGACGACCCTGTCGGTGAATCGGAACAGCTTCTGCACGTGCTCGCTGGTGCAGGCCGTCCCCAGCGTGGCCACGGCGTTGGGGAAGCCGAGCTGGGCCAGGGCGACGACGTCCATGTAGCCCTCGGTCACCAGCACGAAGCCGGCCTCGCGCACCGCATTGCGGGCCTCGAACAGGCCGTACAGCTCGCGGCCCTTGCTGAAGACCGGCGTTTCCGGCGAGTTGAGGTACTTGGGCTTCTCGTCGCCCAGCACCCGGCCGCCGAAGCCGATGCACTCGCCCTTGACGTTGCGGATGGGGAACATCACGCGGTCGCGGAAGCGGTCGTAGCGCTTGTCGTCGTCCTCGTTGACGATCACCAGGCCGCTTTCGGCCAGCAGGGGGTCGTCGTAGTTGGGGAACACGCCGGCCAGGGTGCGCCAGCCCTCGGGGGCGTAGCCCAGGCCGAACTGGCGGGCGATCTCGCCGGAGACGCCGCGGCCCTTGAAGTAGGCGATGGCGCGCGGCGCGCTGCGCAGGTGCTGGCGGTAGGCGGCGGCGGCCTTCTCCAGCACGTCGGTGAGCGTGGCCTGGCGCTGCTTCTGCTCCGCCTGGCGCGCGCGTTCGGCCGGCGGGATGTCCTCCTCCGGCACCTGCATGCCGTACTGGCCGGCGAGGTCCTTGACGGCCTCGACGAAATTCATGCCGGCGTAGTCGATCAGGAAGCCGATGGCATTGCCGTTCTTGCCGCAACCGAAGCAGTGGTAGAACTGCTTGGCCGGCGAGACGGTGAACGACGGCGACTTCTCGGTGTGGAAGGGGCACAGGCCCGAGAAGTTGGCCCCGGTCTTCTTCAGCTGCACATGGCGGCCGACGATCTCGACGACGTCGGCGCGCGCGATCAGCTCCTGGATGAAGGACTGGGGGATGGTCATCGGGCCCCCGATTTTGCCCTGCGGCCGCCGCCGCCCCCGGCGCCCCCGCCAGGAGGCCGCCGTTGGCATACTCGAAACCATGCCCATCATCAGCCCGGCCGGCGCCCACGTGCTGGCCAATCCCGGCCGGTTCGTCCGCCAGGTCCTGAAAGGCTTCACCTCCAACCAGGGCCTGCTGCTGGCCGGCGCGGTGGCCTACTACGCGCTGCTGTCGGTGGTGCCGCTGCTGATCCTGGTGGTGATCGCGCTGTCGCACTGGGTCGACCAGCGCGAGCTGCTGGAGACGCTGGGCCGCTACCTGGAATGGCTGGTGCCGGGCCAGTCGCAGGCCATCGTCAGCGAGTTGTCCAACTTCGTGGCCCACCGCGACGTGATCGGCTGGGTGCTGCTGGGCACCATGCTGTTCTTCAGTTCGCTGGCCTTCACCGTGCTGGAGAAGGCCATGGCGGTGATCTTCCTGCACCGTTTCGCCATCAAGCGCCGGCACTTCCTGGTGTCGGCCCTGCTGCCCTACCTGTACATCCTGTGCCTGGGCGCCGGTCTGCTGGTGGTCACCTTCGTGTCCGGCGGCATCCAGGCCATGGGCGAGAACAGCATCTTCTTCCTGGGCTGGGAATGGTCGCTGGAAGGCGTCTCGGGCGTGCTGCTCTACCTGCTGGGCCTGGTGGGCGAGGTGCTGCTGCTCAGCTCCATCTACATGGTGATGCCGGTGGGCCGGCTGTCGTGGCGGCACGCGCTGATCGGCGGCCTCACGGCGGCCCTGCTGTGGGAGCTGACGCGGCGTGTGCTGGTCTGGTACTTCAGTACCCTGTCGCAGGTGAGCGTGGTGTACGGCTCGCTGACCACCTCCATCGTGGTGCTGTTCTCGCTGGAGATCGCGGCCACCCTGCTGCTGCTGGGGGCGCAGGTGATCTCGGACTACGAACGGATCGAGCGCGACGCGGCGGGGGCGGGCGAAGGCTGAAGGGGCACCGCGGCCCCCACCCCGGCGATCTCAGTCGCCCATCACCACGCCTTCGCGGCGCGGATCCGCCCCGCCGAACCAGCCGCCCGGCGTGCGCTGGATGGCCTGCAGGCCGCTGGTCAGAGGCAGTTCGCGCACCTCGGCGCCGCGGGCGCGCAGCGCCTCCACCGTCGCCGGCGGGAAGCGCTTCTCCTCCAGCAGCGAAGGACCGTTGAGCGAGCCGAAATTGGGCAGGTCGATGGCGCGCTGCGCGTCCAGGCCCCAGTTCAGCACGCCGTAGAGCGTCTTGGCCGTGAAGTGGATGATGTGGGCGCCGCCCGGGCTGCCGGCGCTCATCACCAGCGCGCCGCTGGCCTTGTCGAACACCAGCGTGGGCGCCATCGACGAGCGCGGACGCTTGCCTGGCTGCACGCGGTTGGCAACGGGCCGTCCCTGCGCATCGGCGGGCGTGAAGCTGAAGTCGGTCAGCTCGTTGTTCAACAGGAAGCCCTGCACCATTTGGCGGGAACCGAACTGGTCCTCGATGGTGGTGGTCATGGCCAGCGCGTTGCCGTGGCCGTCGACGATGCTGATGTGGGAGGTGCCATACTCGGGTTGTGCGGGCATGGGCGCCAGTGCCATCGCGGCGCCGGGGTTGCCGGGTTGCGCGGTCTTCATGCTCTGCGCGCCGATCAGCCGCGCGCGCTGCGCCAGGTAGGTCGGCTCCAGCAGGCGCATCCAGTCGCCGCCGGGCGCCTGCACGAAGTCGGGGTCGGCCAGGTACTGGGCGCGGTCGGCGAACGCCAGGCGCGCCGCTTCGGTGTACAGGTGCAGCCAGTCGGCCGAGGGCAGGCCGTCCTGCAGCGGCAGGCGGGCGGCTTCGGTGTGCGCCAGGATGCCCAGGATCTGTCCCACGGCGATGGCGCCCGAACCCGGCGGCGGGAAACCGCAGATGCGCAAGTCGCGCCCGCGGGCCGCGTGGTCGTGGCACAGCGGCGCGCGCTTCTTCGGCTGGTAGGCCGCCAGGTCGGCCAGCGCCAGCCGCCCGGGGTTGGTGGGGTGCTGCCGCACCTTGTCGACGATGGCCTGGGCAACCGCGCCGCGGTAGAAGGCATCGGCGCCTTCGGTGGCGATGCGCCGAAGCACCACCGCCAGCGCGGGATTGCGCAGGATGTGCCCCACCGGCAGCGCCTGCCCATCCGGCCCGTAGAAATGGGCGGCGGCGATCGGGTCCTTCCTCAGGTGCGGATCGGCCGCCAGCAGCGTGTGCAGGCGCGGACTGATGGGAAATCCGTTCTGCGCCAGCGCGATCGCCGGCTCGAACAGCCTGGCCCAGGGCAGCCTGCCGTGCTGCCGGTGGACCGCTTCCAGCAGCTTCACCGTGCCGGGCGTGCCGACGGCGCGGCCGCCCACCACGGCTTCATGGAAGGGCAGGGGCCGGCCGGCGGTGTCGAGGAACAGGCGTTCGTCGGCGGCGGCCGGCGCCGTCTCGCGGCCGTCGAAGGCTTCGACCTCGCGGCCGTCGAAGTGCAGCAGGAAGGCGCCGCCGCCGATGCCGCTGGACTGCGGCTCCACCAGCGTCAGCACCATCTGCACGGCGATGGCGGCGTCGACGGCGGAGCCACCGGCGCGCAGCACCCGGTAGCCGGCCTCGCTGGCCAGCGGATTGGCCGCGGCCACGGCGAATTTCTTCGTCGCCCAGCCCGGCTTGGAGGTGAGGCCGGAAGCCCCTTCCGGCTGCGCCGCCGTGGGAACCGGTTGCGGTGGGGCTGCGTGACCCAGTTGCGCCGGCGCGCCGGCGCAGCCGGCCAGCAGCGCGGCCGCGGCCAGCAGCGGCAGGAAGGCGCGGCGCACGCGGCGGTCCAATGCTTACTTCGGCGCCATGCGGATCGCGCCGTCGAGGCGGATCACTTCGCCGTTGAGCATGTCGTTCTCGAAGATGTGCTTGGCCAGGCGGGCGTAGTCCTCGGGCGTGCCTAGGCGGGAAGGGAAGGGCACGCTGGCGGCCAGCGCGTCCTGCACCTCCTTGGGCATGCCGAACAGCATGGGCGTGCCGAAGATGCCGGGCGCGATGGTCATGTTGCGGATGCCGTTGCGCGCCAGGTCGCGCGCGATCGGCAGCGTCATGCCGACCACGCCGCCCTTGGAGGCGCTGTACGCGGCCTGGCCGATCTGGCCGTCGTAGGCCGCGACCGAGGCGGTGGAAATGAGGCAGCCGCGCTCGCCGGTGGCTTCCGGCTCGTTCTTGCACATGGCCTCGGCGGCCAGGCGGATCATGTTGAAGCTGCCCACCAGGTTGACCATGATGGTCTTGGTGTACAGGGCCAGGCCGTGCGCGCCGTTCTTGCCGACGGTCTTCTCCGCCGGCGCGATGCCGGCGCAGTTGACCAGGCCCATCAGCTTGCCCATGGACACGGCCTTGGCGACCACGGCCTGGCCGTCGGCCTCCTGGCTGACGTCGCACTTCACGAAGGCGCCGCCGATCTCGCGCGCCACCGCTTCGCCCTTTTCGACCTGCATGTCCGCGATGACGACCTTGCCGCCATTGGCCGCCAGCATGCGCGCGGTGCCCTCGCCGAGGCCCGACGCGCCGCCGGTGACGATGAACACCTTGCCCTGGATCTCCATGTTCTGCTCTCCGTGACGTTGACGTAAACGTCAATCATAGGGCGAAAAAAAGCCCGCACGTGGGCGGGCTGCGGCAGGATGCCTTCTCCCCCGGGGACAGGGGCGGCCGCCAGCGCGCAAAGGCGTGGGGGGCCGGGGCGGGCTCACTTGAAGCCGACGCGGTCGAGCATCTGCTGCACCTTGGTCAGGTTGGCGCCGACGGCGGCCAGCGGAATGGTCTCGGCCTTGAAGCTGCCGCCGCTCATGGCGCGCAGGGCCGCGTTGTTGACCGTCACGCCGTTGGCGGTGGGCCACTCGTTGTTGCCGTTGGCGAAATGGTTCTGCGCCTCGGCGCTGGCCAGGTACTCCAGGAAGCGCACCGCGGCGGCTGGATTCTTCGCATGCTTGGCCACCGCGCCGCCGGCGATGTTGAGGTGGGTGCCCCAGGTGGACTGGTTGGGGAACACCACGCCCACGCGTTCCATCAGGGCCCGGTCCTCCGGCGCGCTGGAACGCATCAGGCGGGCGATGTAGTAGGTGTTGCTGACGGCGATCTGGCATTCGCCGGCGCCCACGGCCCGGATCTGGTCGGTGTCGCCGCCCTTGGGGTCGCGCGCCATGTTGGCCACCACGCCCTTGAGCCAGGCCTCGGCCTGCTGCTCACCGAGGTGCTGCATGACGGCGCCGAACAGCGACAGGTTGTAGGGGTGCGAGCCCGAGCGCAGGCAGACCTTGCCCTTGTTCTTGGGGTCGGCCAGTTCCTCGTAGGTGTCGACGTCAGCGCGCTGCACCTTGATCTTGTCGTACACGATGACGCGGCCGCGGGTGGAGAAGCCGAACCAGGTCGTGCCCTCGGGCGTGGCCGTGGCACGGTACTGGGCGGGGATCGCGGCTTCCAGCACCTTGGACTGGATGGGGCGGAACAGGCCGTCCTGGTCGCCGCGGTAGAGGCGGGCGGCATCGACCAGCAGCACCACGTCGGCCGGCGAGGCGCTGCCCTCGGCCTTGAGACGGGCGATGATGCCGGCGTCATCGGCGTCCACGCGGTTGATGCGGATGCCCGTGGCCTTGGTGAAGTTGCTGTAGAGCGCCTCATCCGTCGAGTAGTGGCGGGCGGAGTACAGGTTCAGGACCTGCTCCTGGGCCGCGACCGGGCTGAGGGTGGCGGCGAGCAGGGCGGCGATGCCGAAGGCCTTGGTGAGCATGGGCGGTTTCCTGTGGTGCGAACCGGCGCATCATAGCAAACGAGAATCGTTCTCAACCGCATTCCGCCCGGATTTGCAGGGCAGAAACGAAAAAGGCCTCCAGCGTCGCCGCTGGAGGCCAATGGATCCCTGTACCCTGTGGTAACGAAAGGACCCGAGGAGACAACCTGAAGAACTCCCGCCTGGTGGCGCGGGCTCCTTGTATGGAAGCATCGCGGCGCCGAGAGTTCCATTCCGGTGCATCTGGCACCGGAGCGTCGAGCTTGCCAGGCTCAGGCCGTACGCTTGGCCTTGGACGTGCCGGTCTTGGCGGCGTTCACGGCCTGGCTGGCGACGGCGTTGAAGTTGGCTTCGGCCACGTCGGCAGCCTGCTTGACGGCCTTCTGCACCGATTCCAGGGCGTTGTTGCCGGCGGCGACCGCGCTCTTGAAGACGGCGACGGCGGTCTCGGAGCCAGCCGGCGCATTGCGGGCGGCGTTGTCGACCACGGCCAGGAACTTCTTCTGGGCGTCGGCGAACTGGCCTTCGACCGTCTTGCCGAACTCGGCGCCGGTGGCGGCGGTGATGTCGTACAGGTGGCGGCTGTAGGCCGCGGTCTTCTCGGCCAGCGGCTGGAACAGGGCGGCCTGCAGGGCCAGCAGTTCCTGCGCGTCCTTCACGGACAGCATGGACTGGGTGGTGTCGGCGGCTTCCTGCAGCGCCAGCTTGGAGGCGGTGAGGTTCAGGTCGACGAGCTTCTCGACGCCTTCGAACGCCTTGGTGGTCAGGCCGAACAGGGTTTCGACGTTGGCCTTGTGGGCAGCCAGCATTTGCTCAGCGGTCAGCATGTTTCTCTCCAGGTGGATCAATGGGGGACTTCAGCGGGCCGCCCTGTTTGTTGCAGTGCAGCATGGATAGAAGTATAGGGATGGGCGCCGGCATTGCAAGCGCTTTTTGCTGCGGCGCAGCATATTAGAGATGGGTCCCTAGAAAGTTCGCATCTCCGCCCAGCCCCTATGCTGCGGCCATGCGCGTCTTCTACGCCGACCAGTTCGTGCTGCCGCTGCCGGCCGGCCACCGCTTCCCGATGGCGAAGTACCGGCTGCTGCGCGACCGCTTGGCGGCCGAGGTTCCCGAGGTGCGGCTGATGCGGGCCGAGCCCGCCAGCGACGGCGAGCTGGCCCTGGTCCACACGCCGGCCTACATCCAGGGCATCGCCGACGGCTCGGTCGATCCGAAGGTGATGCGCGAGATCGGTTTTCCCTGGAGCACGGCGATGGCGGAGCGGGCGCGCCGCTCGGTCGGTGCCACCATCGCCGCCTGCCGCGCCGCCTTCGCCGAAGGCCTGGCCGCCAACATCGCCGGCGGCACCCACCATGCCTATGCCGACCGCGGCGGCGGATTCTGCGTGTTCAACGATGCCGCCGTCGCCACCCGGCTGATGCAGGCGGAGCAGGGCCGGCGCGAGCGCCGGCCGCTGCGCGTGGCCATCGTCGACCTCGACGTGCACCAGGGCAACGGCACGGCGCACGTGTTCCGCGCGGACCCCACGGTGTTCACGCTGTCGCTGCACGGCGCCAGGAACTTCCCCTTCCGCAAGGAGGCGAGCGACCTCGATGTCGACCTGCCGGACGGCACCGGCGACGACGCCTACCTGCAGGCGCTGGAGCTGGCGCTGGAGCAGCTGGCGCAGCGTTTCGATCCCGGGCTGGTGATCTACCTGGCCGGCGCCGATCCGCACGAGGGCGACCGCCTGGGCCGGCTCAAGCTCACCTGGGACGGCCTGGAGGCGCGCGACCGCCGGGTGTTCGACTGGGCCTGGCAGCGCGGCGTGCCGCTGGCCTTCGCCATGGCCGGCGGCTATGGCCACCGCATCGAGGACACGGTGCAGGCGCAGGTCAACACCTTCGCCGTCGCCGCCGGCTATGCCCGGCGCTGGCACAATCGCGCGCGATGAGCGCAGCCCCCGCCGCCAAGCCGCAGCCCGCGGCCCGCACCGACTACCGCGTCTTCCGCGCGATCACCACGCGCTGGATGGACAATGACGCCTACGGCCACGTCAACAACGTCGTCTACTACAGCTGGTTCGACACCGCGGTCAACGCCCACCTGATCGAGCGGGGCGCCCTCGACATCCACACGGGCGACACCATCGGCCTGGTGGTCGAGACCCAGTGCAACTACTTCGCCCCGCTGGCGTTCCCGCAGGAGGTCGAAGCCGGCCTGCGGGTGGCGCGCATCGGGGCGTCGAGCGTGCGCTACGAGGTCGGCCTGTTCGCCCGCGGCGAGCCGCTGACCGCGGCGCGCGGCCACTTCGTGCACGTCTATGTCGACCGCGCAAGCCGGCGCCCCGCCGCCTTGCCGGCCCATCTGAAATCGGTCCTGGAGGCCCTTCTTTGAGTTCGAATCCGTCCCAGGTGGCGACCGTCGTCGCCGATCCCGCCAGCGTCGAGGCCGCCATCGAAAGCCGCTTCTCCTGCCGCGCCTTCCACCGTGACCGCGAGGTGCCGCGCGCCACCATCGAGGAGATCCTGCGGGTGGCGGCGCGTGCGCCTTCGGGCACCAACACGCAGCCCTGGAACGTCTACGTGCTGCAGGGCGCCAGCCGCGACGCCCTGGTCGACAAGGTCTGCGCCGCCCACGAAGCCCTCCATGCCGACCCGTCCCTGGCCGACCGCTACCGCGAGGAGTACGACTACTACCCGCAGAAGTGGGTCTCGCCGTACATCGACCGGCGGCGCGAGAACGGCTGGGGCCTCTACGGGCTGCTGGGCATCGCCCGAGGCGAGAAGGACAAGATGCACGCGCAGCACCAGCGCAACTTCCGCCTGTTCGACGCGCCAGTGGGACTCATGTTCACCATGGAGCGGGTGCTGGGCCGCGGCTCGCTGGTGGACTACGGCATGTTCCTGCAGAACGTCATGGTGGCGGCGCGCGCCCACGGGCTGCACACCTGCCCACAGGCGGCCTGGAACAGCTTCGCGTCCATCATCCTGCCCCACATCGGCGCGCGCGACACGGAGATGCTGGTGTGCGGCATGGCCCTGGGCTATGCCGACGTGGACGCGGTGGTGAACGGCTTCCACACGCCGCGCGAAGCGGTGGCGAATTTCACCAAGTGGCTGGATTGAGCCCGGCAGCCGGCGCTCACAGGCGCCCGAAGCGCCGGCGCGCGTCCTGCAGGCAGGGGTCGCGGCCCTCGGCCGGCAGCATCCCGCAGCGCTCGCGCGCCGCCGCGTAGAGGGCCGCGGTCCGCAGGTC
>JAEZKX010000388.1 GCA_023436025.1 Pseudomonadota bacterium
CAGCAGGCCGATGCGCAGGCCGCCGATCCCGCGCGCGAGTGACGGTGTCGCCGGCTGCACGCGCAGCGCCTGGCAGCCGGGGTCCAGCGGGTCCGCGCCCTGCATGGCGTCGTAGGCCAGGGCCAGCAGTTCGACGCCGTCGGCCAGCGGACCCAGGTGGTCCAGGCTGTGGACGAAGGGCCAGCTGCCGCGCCGCGTCAGGCGGCCGAAGGTGGGCTTGAGACCCCAGACGCCGCACAGCGAGGCCGGCACGCGGATGGAACCGTTGGTGTCGGAGCCCAGCGCCAGCGGCACCTGGCCGCCCGCCACCGCGGCACCCGAACCGCCCGAGGAGCCGCCGGCCGTGCGCGCGGGGTCGCGCGGGTTGCGGGTGGGGCCGTGATGCGAGTTCTCGGTGGTGAAGCCGTAGGCGTATTCGTCCATGTTGAGCGCGCCCACCAGCACGGCACCCGCCGCCTGCAGGCGGCGCACCAGTTCGGCGTCGGCCGTCGCGGGCGGCCGTTCGCGGTTGATGCGCGAACCTGCCAGCGTGGGCAGGCCTTCCACGTCGAACAGGTTCTTCACCGCGTACGGCAGGCCCGCCAGCGGCGGCAGCGCCTCGCCGCGGGCACGGCGGGCGTCGATGGCGTCGGCCTCCCCACGGGCGCGCCGGATGGTGCGCGCGGTGAAGGCGTTGATGCGGCCGTCGCCGGCTTCGATGCGCGCCAAGGCGGCGTCGCAGGCCTCGCGCGCGCTGAGCGCGCCACTGCGCACCGCCTGCAGCAGCTGGGTGCCGCTCATGCCGGGTCCTCCGGCGGGAAGGGAGCCGGCCGGTAGATCTCGGCCGGCTCGTCGTGCGGCGCCAGTGCCAGCGCACGCAGCTGCCGCGCCATGTCGGCGGTGCGGCCCAGGTGCAGGGCCACCGCCCGCGCGCGCGCCTCGTCCAGCGGCAGCTCCAGCACCGCAGCGGTGGCGCGCACGTAGGCCAGCACCGCTTCGCCGTCCATCACCGCCGCACCTCGCGCTGGAAGATCTCCAGGCTGCGCTTGCGGGTGGCGACGAAGCTCGGCTCCGACAACGTCTCCACCGTGCGCGGACGCGGGTCGCCGTAGGGCAGGATCTCCGCAACGCGGGTCGGCCGCTTGGTCAGCAGCAGCACCTGGTCGGCCAGGTACACCGCCTCCTCCAGGTCGTGCGAGACCAGCAGCATGGTGGTGCCGGTCTGCATGAAGACCTCCTGCAGCTTCTCGCGGATGAACAGCGTCATCTCGAAGTCCAGCGCGGAGAAGGGCTCGTCGAGGAACAGCACCTCGGGCCCGTTGGCCAGCGCGCGCATGATGGAGGCGGTCTGCTGCTGGCCGCCGGAGAGCTCGTAGGGATAGCGGTGCAGGTCGAACTTGACGTCGAAGGAGGCCACCAGCTCCTGCATGCGGCGGTCCACCTCGGCCTTGGACCGCCCTTCCAGCTGGAGCGGATAGGCGATGTTGTCGATGGTGCGCATCCACGGAAACAGCGCCTCGCGGTAGTTCTGGAACACGTAGCCGATGCGGGTGTCCGCCAGCGACTTGCCGTCGAACAGGATCTCGCCGGCGTCCGCCGGCACCAGGCCAGCGATCATGTTGATCAGCGTCGACTTGCCGCAGCCGTTGGGCCCGAACACCGAGACGATCCGGTTCTTGGGGATGTCGAGGTCGAAGTTTTCGTACAGCGGCCAGCCGGCGAAGTACTTGGTGAGGCCGCGGATGGTGATGTGGGTGCCGGCCGGGCCGGGCTGGTGCGCGGGCGCCGGCACGTCGGCGTAGGCGTCCACCGGCGCCTTCAGGACGGCATTCATCGCCCGCTCCAGTGCACGATGCGGCGTTCGGCCAGCAGGAACAGCACGTTGAGCGCATAGCCCAGGGCGCCGGCGGCCAGGATGGCGGCGTACATGCTCTTCACGTTGAGCACCTGCTGCGCGTTGATGATGCGGTTGCCCAGACCGCTGTCGGCGCCGATGAACATCTCGGCCACGATCACGATCACCAGCGCCATCGAGACCGCCGAGCGCAGGCCGACGAAGGACGGCTGCAGGCTTTCCCACACCAGCACGTCGCGGAACTGGCGCCAGCGCGAGGCGCCCATCACGCGCGCGGCCATCACCCGCTGCTTGCGCGCATTGATCACGCCGTAGGCGCTGTTGAACACCACGATCAGCAGCGCGCCGAAGGCGGCGATGGCCACCTTGTTGACGTCGGAGGTGCCGAAGATCATGAGGAACAGCGGGATCAGCGCCGAAGAAGGGGTCGAGCGGAAGAAGTCGATCAGGAACTCCACGCTGCGGTAGGCCTTCTCGTTGCTGCCCAGGACGATGCCCAGCGGCATGCCCACGGCGGCGGCGATGGCGAAGGCCTGCAGCGTGCGCTTGACCGTGACCAGGAAGTCGGCCAGGAGCGGCCCGCCCAGCAGGCCGGTGACCAGGGTCTCGAGGGTGGCGGCCGGCGGCGGCAGCAGGATCGGCTTGATCAGTCCGAAGCGCACCACGCAGTCCCAGAGGATGAACAGCAGGACCGGCCCCACCAGCGGCAGGGCGCGGCCCCAGGCC
>JAEZKX010000410.1 GCA_023436025.1 Pseudomonadota bacterium
ATGCGGAAGGCGACATCGCTGCCGAACACCGGCGCGGGGGGCGCCCGGCGCGCCGCCTGCGCCTCGGCTTTCAGGGCCGCCCACTCGGCGGCCACGTGCGGCCGCAGCCGCTCGAAGCCGAAGCGCCGCAGCAGCCCCGGCGCGATGTTGCAGGCCACCTGCGCCGCCTCGATGGCGATGGTGCCGCTGCCGCAGCAAGGGTCGTACAGCGGCAAGGTCGCGTCCCAGCCGCTGGCGGCCAGCATGGCCGCGGCCAGGGTCTCCTTCAGCGGGGCCTCGCCCTTGTCCTCGCGCCAGCCACGCTTGAACAGCGGCTCGCCCGAGGTGTCGATGTAGAGCGTGCAGGTCTGCTCCGTCAGGTGGGCGAACACGCGCACCGCCGGCCAGCGCGTGTCCACGTCCGGGCGCACGCCGCCGCGCTCGCGGAAACGGTCGGCCACCGCGTCCTTGATGCGCAGGGCGGCGAAGTTGAGGCTCTTGAGCGGGCTCTGGTGCGCGGTCAGCTCCACCTTGAAGCTCTCGCGCGGCGTGAACCAGGCTTCCCAGGCGACCTCGGCCGCGATCGGGTAGAGGTCCTGCTCGCCACGGTAGGGCGCATGCGCCAGCTGCACCAGCACGCGCTGCGCCAGCCGGCTGTGCAGGTTGAGGCGCTGCACCTGGGCCCAGTCGGCCGCCAGTTGCACGCCGCCGCGCGCGGTGCGCACCGCATCGGTGGGCAGCGCGCAGATGCGCGCGACCTCCTCGGCCAGGTAGGGTTCGACGCCACCGGCGCAGGGCAGGAACAGGTTCAACGATCGCATCTCGGAAGCATAGGGGTTCAGATCAGGTGGCGGCCGGCCGCGATGCGGCGCCGCATGTCGGCCAGCAGCAGGCGCGCCGGCAGGTGGCGCAGCAAGCGCGGCATCCACCAGTACAGCCGCGGCGCCCAGCGCAGGAAGCGCTGCCAGCGGCGCGCGTCGCGCTCGCTCCACGGCAGGCCGAAGGCGGCGCGCACCTGCGGCGGCAGCAGGCCGCGCACGAAGAAGCGCTGCACCGGCATCAGCCAGCGCAGGCCGCGCGGCAGGGCGCCGCCGGACAGCAGTTCATCGACGTAGCGCTGGACCTCGGGCTCCACGCGCAGTCCGGCCAGCGCCTCGTCCCAGTAGGTGGCGAAGGCGGCGCGGTCGCGCGGCCACAGTTCGGGCGGCATCTGCAGGGTGGTGCCATAGACCGCGGCCTCGCGGTAGTGGGCCTCGGCCCATGCGGGCGGCAGCGGCCCGTGGAAGATCTCGGCCAGGCGCGCGCCGCTCCAGTAGAGCGTCGCGGCCACCCACAGCTGCAGCTGCGGATCGAAAGCGTTGTAGCGCGCCGAGCGGACCGGCCCGTGCGCCCGGTTGACCAGCCGGGCCACCAGCCGCCGCTCCTCCTCGGTACCGAGCGACAGCGCATAGATGTAGGTCATGGTGGTGCGCAGCCGGTCCAGCGGCCGGCGCAGGGTGGCGCTGTGCTCGGCCACCCCCAGGCCCACGGCCGGATGCGCCAGCTGCAGCAGCACCGTCGCCCCCGCGCCGAGGTAGATGAAGGACTCGCGGCTGAGCGCGCCCAGCCGCCGTTCCTCCGCCGCCGCCATCGCTACAGCGCCTTGCGCAGGTTGGCCGGCGCGATGCGCAGCGCTTCGCGGTACTTGGCCACGGTGCGGCGCGCGCACTCGATGCCCTGCTCCTTGAGCATCTCGGAGATCTGGCTGTCCGACAGCGGCTTCTTGTTGTCCTCGGCCGAGACGAACTGCTTGATCAGCGCGCGCACCGCGGTGCTCGAGGCATTGCCGCCGGTCTCGGTGCCCAGCGCCGAGCCGAAGAAGTACTTCAGCTCGAAGGTGCCGAAGGGCGTGCTCATGTACTTGGCCGTGGTCACGCGCGAGATGGTCGACTCGTGCAGCCCCAGCTCGTCGGCGATCTCGCGCAGCACCAGCGGCCGCATGGCCAGTTCGCCGTGCACGAAGAAATTGCGCTGGCGCTCGACGATGGCGGTGGACACGCGCAGGATGGTGTCGAAGCGCTGCTGGATGTTCTTGATGAACCAGCGCGCCTCCTGCAGGCGCTGCTGCAGCGCCTGGTGGCCTTCGCCGCGGTGTGCCTTGAGCGCGCCGGCGTAGACGTCGTGCACCCGCAGGCGCGGCACCACGTCGGGATTGAGCTGCACGCGAAAGCCCGCGCGGGCGCCGCGGCCGGTCTTGGTCACCAGCACGTCGGGCACGATGATGTTGCGCTCGACGTCGACGAAGCGGCGCCCCGGCTTGGGCTCCAGCCGGGTGATCGCCGCGATGGCGCCCTTGATGCGCGGCTCGGTGTCGCCGCACAGCTGCGCCAGCCGCTTGACGTCGCGCTTGGCCAGCAAGTCGATCGGCTGGTTGCACACGCGGATGGCCAGCGGGTAGACCTCGTCGCCGGGCGACTCGTCCTGCAGCGCGCGCAGCTGCAGCATCAGGCATTCGGCCAGCGAGCGCGCGCCGACGCCCGGCGGGTCGAGGTTCTGCAACAGGCGCAGGGCCACCGTGAAGCGGTGCTGCAGCTCCTCTTGCTGCTCGGGGTCTTGCGGTGCCAGCCCGGCGGCCAGCGACTCCAGCGACTCCTCGAGGTAGCCGTCGTCGTTGAGCGACTCGATCAGGTAGCGCAGCGCGGCCCGGTCCTCCTCGGACAGGCGCAGCGCCAGCGCCTGGCGGTGCAGCCAGGCCGTCAGCGACTCGGTGCCGCGCGCCAGCTCGGTGGCGTCGACCTCGCCGTCCTCGCCCAGGGTGTTGCGCCGCGCCGGCGCCTCGCCGCCCCACTCGCCGTCGTCGGGCACGGTCTCGGTGCTGCCGTCGCCTTCCCAGCTGGGCTC
>JAEZKX010000005.1 GCA_023436025.1 Pseudomonadota bacterium
GGCCTGGGCACTCGCGCAGCTGCAAGGCCGGCCCGCGCCCCTGCCCCGCCCCTCGCCCGCGGACCTGCCCTTCGCCGCGCACGGCCCGGCCGGCTGGATGCTGCTGACGGCGCAGAACGTGGACGGCAGCTGGCGCGGCGAAACCGCCAGCGGCGCTCCCGTGACGCTCGCGACGCTGGCGGGCATCGCCTGCCTCACCCTGCCCCGCCCCTCGCGTGCGAAGAGCGAGCGCCTGGGCGCGATGGCCCTGGTGCGACGCGCGCTGTGGGCGCGCAGGCAGGTCTTCATCGACGCCGTGGTGGCCACGGCCGTGGTCTCGCTGCTGGCGTTGGCGACGTCGCTCTATGCCATGCAGGTCTACGACCGCGTGATCCCCACCCAGGGCGTGGACACGCTGTGGGTGCTCACCGTGGGCGTGATGCTGTCCATCCTGCTGGAGTTCGCGCTCAAGCACCTGCGCAGCCACATGGTGGACCGCACCTGCAACGCGGTGGACGAGGAGCTCTCGCAGTGGTTCTTCCGCCGCATGCTGGGCGTGCGCATGGAGGCGCGCCCGGCGGCGGTGGGAACGCTCGCCTCGCAGGTCAAGGGCTTCGAGATGGTGCGCGGCGTGCTGGCGTCCACGTCGCTCTTCGTGCTGGCCGACGTGCCCTTCGCGCTGCTGTTCCTGCTGGTGATCGCGCTGGTCGGCGGCTCGGTGGCGCTGGTGCCGCTGATCGCGATGCCCATCGCGCTGGCGCTGGGACTGGCCTTCCGCGGCGCGATCCGGCGCCACACCCGCGACCACGTCTCGGCCAGCAACCGCAAGGCGGGACTGCTGGTGGAGGCGGTGGACGGCGCCGAGGCGCTCAAGTCCAACGGCGGCGACTGGCCCATGCAGGCGCGCTGGAACCGGCTGGTGGCCGAATCGAGCATCGCCGACCAGGGCACGCGCAGCCTGACCGCGCTGTCGCAGAACATGACGGCGACCACCCAGCAGCTGGCCTACGTGGCGCTGGTGGCCTTCGGCGCCTGGAAGGTGGCGCACAACGAACTGACCATGGGCGCGCTGCTGGCGTGCTCCATCATCGGCAGCCGCGCCATGGCGCCCATCGTGCAGCTGCCGGGGGTGATGGTGCAGTGGGCGCTCGCCCGCACCGCGCTGGAAGGCCTGGACCAGATCGTCGCCCTGCCCAACGAAGCCGACGACGCGCATGCGGTGCTGACGCCGCAAGCCCTGGACGGCGGCCTGCGCTTCGAGCGCGCCCGCTTTGCCTACGGCATGGCGCAGCGCCCGGCGCTGGAGATCGAGAGGCTGGAGATCGCCCCCGGCGAGCGCGTGGGCCTGGTGGGCGCCATCGGCTCGGGCAAGAGCACGCTGCTCAAGCTCGCTTCGGGCCTGTGGCGGCCCAGCGACGGCAGCGTGTTCCTGGGCGGGGTGGACCTGGCGACGCTGGCGCCGGCCGTGACCCGCGAAATGGTGGGCTACCTGCCGCAGGAGCCGCGCCTGTTCAGCGGCACGCTGCGCGACAACCTGCTGCTGGGGCTGCCCGACCCGGGCGAGGACGCGATCCTCGCGGCGGCGAAGCGAACCGGCCTGATCGACCTGATCCTGGGCCAGTCCGCGGGCTTGTCGCTGGAGCTCACCGAGGGTGGCCGCGGCGTCTCGGGTGGGCAAAAGCAGCTCATCGCCCTGACCCGCCTGCTGCTGGCCGGGCCGCGCGTGTGGCTGCTGGACGAACCCACCGGCTCCATGGACGCCGGCACCGAAGCCCGCGTGGTACAGCTGCTGCGCGAAGTGGCGGCCGAAGGCACCACCCTGGTGGTGACCACCCACAAGACGGCGCTGCTGCCGGTGCTGGACCGGCTGCTGGTGCTGCAGAACGGCCGCCTGCTGGCCGACGGCCCGCGCGACGCCGTGATGGCGCGGCTTTCGGGCAAGCCGCAAGCGACCACCAAACCGGCGGAACAAGGAGTGACGGCATGAGCGCGCCGCAGGACCTGCGCGCCAGCCGCGCGCTGATCTGGGCCATCGCCTTCGCGGTGCTGGCCTTTCTCGCCTGGGCCAGCTGGGCGCAGCTGGACCAGATCACCCGCGCCAGCGCCCAGGTGATCCCCAGTTCCCGCAACCAGGTGATCCAGGCCATGGAAGGCGGCCAGCTGGTGGAGCTGCCGGTGCGCGAGGGCTCGGTGGTCAAGCGCGGCCAGCTGCTGGCGCGCTTCGACCGCACCAAGGCGGAGACCAGCTACCTGGAAAGCGCGGCCAAGTCGGCGGCGCTCCAGGCCACGGTGGCGCGGCTGCACGCCGAGATCTTCGGCGGCGAGCCCAGGTTCGGCCCCGGGCTCGCCGACTACGCCGAGTTCCGCGCCAACCAGCTGTCGCTGTTTCGCAAGCGCAAGGCGGCCCTGAACGAGGAGGTGGCGGCGCTGCAGAAAGCCGAGGCGCTGATCGCCGAGGAACTGGAGATGAACCTGCCGCTGCTGCAGACCGGGGACGTGAGCCGCGCCGAAGTGATCCGCCTGCAGCGCCAGCTGGTGGACGTGCGCAGCCAGATCACCAACCGCCGCAACAAGTACCTGCAGGACGCGCAGGCCGAACTGGTGAAGGCGGAGGAAGACCTGGCCGGCGTGGCGCAGATCGTCACGCAGCGCAAGGAGCAGCTCGGGTTCACGGAACTCGTGGCGCCCATGGACGGCATCGTGCGCAACGTGCGCCTGACCACGCTGGGCGGCATCGCCAAGCCCGGCGAGGAGATCCTGCAGATCGTGCCGGCCGACGAGAACCTGATCCTGGAAGCCAAGGTCAAGCCGGCCGACATCGCCTTCATGAAGCCGGGCCTGCCCGCCACCGTGAAGCTGGACGCCTACGATTACACGGTCTACGGCGTGCTCACCGGCGAGGTGAGCTACATCAGCGCCGACACCTTGACCGAAACCGTGCAGGGCGTGGAGCAGCCCTACTACCGCGTGCAGGTCAAGACCAACAGCCGCGGCCTGCAGGGCAGGCGCGCCGAGCGCATCGAGATCCAGCCCGGCATGACGGCCACGGTGGAGGTCAAGACCGGCCAGCGCAGCGTCCTGGAGTACCTCACCAAGCCCATCACCAAGACGGTGTCGGGCGCGCTGGGAGAGCGCTGAGCGCATCGGGGATTCCCGTACCCCGAGATCCCCGGTTTGCCCTAGATTCGGACCGGATCCGGCGAAGTCGGCCACGGCCGCCTTCTTCCCGCACAAGGAGCACCGTCACCATGCGTCAGCTTCCCCTGGGCCGCACCGGCCTGTTCGTCTCCGAGCTGTGCCTGGGCACCATGACCTTCGGCGGCAGCGAAGGCATGTGGGCCCAGATCGGCCAGCTGCAGCAGGCCGAGGCCGAGCGCCTGGTGGGGCAGGCGCTCGATGCGGGCATCAATTTCATCGACACCGCCGACGTCTACGCGGGCGGCAACAGCGAACGCATCACCGGCCAGGCGCTGCGCAACCTGAAGGTGCCGCGCGACAGCGTGGTGCTGGCCACCAAGGTCTTCAGCGAAACCGGCCCCGGCCCCAACGCGCGCGGCGCCACCCGCGGGCACATCCTGGACGGCATCAAGGCCAGCCTGCAGCGCCTGCAGGTGGACCACGTCGACCTGTACCAGATCCACGGCTTCGACCCGGCCACGCCCATCGAGGAGACGGTGCGCGCCCTCGACCAGCTGGTGCGCCACGGCCACGTGCGCTACGTGGGTGTCTCCAACTGGGCGGCCTGGCAGATCGTCAAGGCGCTGGGCATCGCCGAGCGCCTGGGGTGCGCGCGCTTCGACACGCTGCAGGCCTACTACACCGTGGCCGGCCGCGACCTGGAACGCGAGCTGATCCCCATGCTGCAAAGCGAAGGCCTGGGCCTCATGGTGTGGAGCCCGCTGGCCGGCGGCCTGCTCTCCGGCAAGTACGGCCGCGACCAGCAGGGCGAAGAAGGAGCGCGCCGCACCACCTTCGACTTCCCGCCCGTGGACAAGGAGCGCGCCTGGGACGCCATCGACGTGATGCGCGCCATCGGCGGGCAAATAGGCGCCACGGTCGCCCAGGTGGCGCTGGCCTGGCTGCTGCACCAGCCCCAGGTCAGCACCGTCATCGTCGGCGCCAGACGCCCCGAGCAGCTGGCCGACAACATCAAGGCCACCGAAGTGCGGCTGTCCGAAGACGACCTGGCCAGGATAGCCGCCGTGACCCAGCTGCCGCGGGAGTACCCGGGGTGGATGCTGGAACGGCAAGGGGAGGTGCGCAGGCGCCAGTTGGCGCAGGCGGTGGCGCGGCGGTAGGCCTTCGCCTTCAAGGCAGCAGCCCGTGCTGCCAAGGGAACACCACGCCAAGGCTTCGGCGTGGAGCGGGCGATGGGAATCGAACCCACGTCTTGAGCTTGGGAAGCTCAGGTCCTACCATTGAACGACGCCCGCGCGACTCAGTGGCGGATTCTACTGCCTTGACGACGGCAAGAAGGGATCGCGCGCGCGGATGCGTCCGCCCCCGGCGCCACGCTACGGCGCCTCCCCCTCACCCACGCCGCGTCGCAGCCACCGCCAGCGCCACGACCGCCACCGCCGCCGACACCACCACCGCGTCTTCGATCACCCCGCTGCGCGTCTGCCCCATCTCTTCCATCGCGCGCTTGCGTGCCGCCAGGGTGAGGTAAGCGAGCGGCACCGCCGTGGCCACGGCCGTCGCGGCGCCCGCCTTCTCGTGCCCGCGCGGCGCCAGGGCGGCGCCGGCGATGCCAGCGCTCAGCACGCGCGCCAGCAGGCCCATGAACACCGTGCGGTCGGGCGCCGTCTTCATCTTGTCACCGGCCAGTTCCCCCGCGCCCATGGCCAGCGCGCCGGCCTGGAACAGCGGGCGGTCCAGCAGCACCAGGCGGCCCGGCGTGCGATGGCCCAGGAGCCGGGTCGCGGCCAGGGTGGCCATGGGGGTCATGGCACGCGCGCTGGCGACGGCGCCGATGAGGGCGGAGAAAAGCAGGCTGGGTGGGCGCATGGACGCTTTCGGGGTGATGGGGGTCAGGACGGGACGCAGCCACGCGCACACGGCGTGCGAACAGTGCGCGGCTGCTCCCGGTTCACACCCACTGTAGGGCCGCGCGCCCGCAGGCAACGTAGGACGCAATCCGCACGCACCGCGCCCCGGTGCTCGACCCAGGCCCCGCCTCCCGTGCTCGACTTCGTGCTCAACCCACGCGCCGCCTGCCGTCCTCCACTCCGTGCTCGCACGCCGTGCTCAGCCCCGCGCTCAGCCCCGCGCTCGACCCCCGCCGCTCACCCCCTGCGCCGGCCGCGGAACGCTTCCCGTGAGGTCATGCCGAAGCCATCCTGCCGCAACAGCTCGCGCTCGATGTAGCGACCGAGGCGCGCGCGCAACTCCGGCACCCGCTCGCGATCGGGGTACGCCTTGGGGAACTTGTACGACAGCCAGGCATAGAGGCTCACGTCCTTGCTCAGGAACTCGGCGTCCTCCAGGAAGCCGGGATGGCCTTCCTCCAGCCAGGCGGGCGGGCGCGGCAGCGCGTACGGGTGGCCGCGGACGTAGGCGAGCAGGCACGCCTCGAAGCAGGCGCGCTCGTGGTCGCGGTCGTGGGCGATGGGCGCGCAGCTGAACGTGAACTTGTCCGCCAGCGGCAGCCGGCCCGCGAGTCGGTCCACCACCCGCGCCAGGCCCACCTGGTCCTCCAGGCCCGCCGTCTCGAACAGCGCGCCCTTGGCGGCGATGCGCGAGGCGAAGTACGAGAGGATGGGCGCGACCTGGCGCGTGCCCAGCAGTTGCGCCAGCGCGTCGACGTGCCACGGGCTGGGCGCGATGGCCAGCGCGGAACGCATGCGGGGCTGCTGCTCGGCCAGCATGCGGCGCACATGCGGCAGGTCCTCGCGTTCCAGCGTCGTCACGCGGCCCTCGTCGTGCAGTCCGAAGCGGCCGGCCCGCCCGGCGATCTGCTGCACTTCGGCGGCGTTCAACGGACGCGTCTCGATGCCGTCGAACTTGTGCACGGTGGAGAAGACCACCCGCCGGATCGGCAGGTTCAGCCCCATGCCGATGGCGTCGGTGGCCACCACGATGTCGGCCTCGCCGCTGGCGAAACGTTCGGACTCCGTGCGCCGCACCTCCGGCGCCAGCGCGCCATAGATGGTGGCCACCGACAGCCCCTGCTCACGGTAACGCGCGCTCAAGGTCAGCACGTCCTTGCGCGAGAAGGCGATCACCGCGTCGCCGGGCTGCAGGCCGGCGTCGGCATGGCGGCGCCCGCGGCGGCCGGCCACCGGCGCGTCTTCCACCACCAGCGGCGTCTTGCGCTGCAGCGTTACCGTCGCGTGGCGCTCGCCGATGGCGTCCAGCACCTCCACGCAGCGCCGGTGCACCGTGTCGGCGCCGCAGACGTAGACCTCGCGCGCCGGCACGCCCACCAGCGCCGAAGTCCAGGCCCAGCCGCGGCCCGGGTCCTGCAGCATCTGGATCTCGTCGACCACGGCGACGTCCACTTCCTGCTCCGGGTTCATCATCTCCACGGTGCAGGCGGTGTGGCGCGCGCCCTCCATGCGGTCGTGCTCCTCGCCGGTCAGCAGGTTGCAGGGAATGCCCTGGGCCACCAGCCGGTCGCGGATCTCCATGGCCAGCAGCCGCAGCGGCGCCAGGTAGACGCCCGAGTCCGCCCGCTTCAGCGCCTCCAGCGCGTCGTGCGTCTTGCCGGAGTTGGTAGGCCCCAGGCGGAAATGGATGGTCCGCTGCAGCGAGCGCGCCAGCGCAAAGGCCTGTGGATAGTCCTTCAGCCGCACCAGCTCCTGTGCGCGCTCCTCCTCGATGCGGCGCAACAGCTGGCTGACCGAGGCCACCAGCACCTGCTTCAGGTCGGCGCCCACGTCCTGCTGCCGCAGGCCACCCTCGACGCAGCGCCGCAGGCCGGCCAATAGCTCGCGCTGCTGGGCCGACGAAAGCGCGCCGGCGTACTCGGCGACCAGGTCGGCCACCGCGTGGCCGATGGTGTCGCCCAGGCCGGCCAGCCTGTCGGCGGCGAAGTGGGCGCCGACGCGGGCGGCGAGGTTGCCGATGTCGCCGGCCGTGCGCGGCACAGGCACCTGCGCCTGCAGCAGCAGCATCGCCTGCCAGCCTTGCACCTCGTCGGGGCCCACGCGCACCTGCACGTCGAGGCGCGCAGCCTTGGTGAAGTGCAGGCTGCCGTCGTCCTCGCGCTGCAGCACGCAGCCATGCGCTTGCTGGGTGACGGCGATGGCCGCGCCCAGGCGCCGGCGCGCCTGCAGCTTCGCCACGGCGCGTGCCCGGCCCGAGCGCTCCTCGGGCGGCAGCGCTGCGAGGTCGGCTTCGCGCCAGGCGGCGATCTGCTCCTGCGTGAGGGCCGCCAGCACCACCGGATCGAACAGCGCCTGCACGTTCTCGCGCCCAGCCTTGCGCAGGGTGCGGTGCAGTGCGACGGGCACGCGCTGCAGTGCGACCCATTCGTCGAGCTCGGCCCTCAGGATGCCGAGCTGTTCCAGCGCCTGCTCTTCGCCGAACAGGCCTTGTTCCCAGCGGGCGCGGGCCAGCTTGCGCTCGCGCGCCTGGCGCTCGCGTTCGGCCTGGTGTTCGGCCAGCCGCCCATGCACCTCGGGCGAGAGATCGAACAGGCGCCGCAGGGCGGTCGGCGAAGGCGGCACGCCGTGCACGTCGGTGAAGTCGCGCAGCCGCTGGCCGGACTGCAGCTGCTCGTAGGTTTCGATGTCGAAGCGGTCGACGCCGGCGCCTTGCGCAGCCAGCCAGGCATCGAGGTCCCGCGCCACCGCCTGCACGCGGGCCTGCTCGGCTTCGCGCTCCTGCCGCGCGCGTTCGTCCTTCTGCCGCTGGGCTTCGCGCTCGGCGGCCAGGCGGTGTTGCCGGCGCTCCTGCCTGTCCGGCGCCGGCGCTTCACCCTGCAGCAGGGCGAGGCGCGCGGCACGCTCTTCGGGGCGCCACAAGCGGGGCTGGACCAGCGCGCCCGCGGCCAGCGCGGCGGCCAGCGTGTCGCCGGCGGACTTCAAGCCCTCGAGCAGTTCGACGGGGCGCGCATGCTCGCCCAACGCCGCGGCGGCGTGCAGCTGCGCCAGGGCATCGGCCACACTGGCGTCACCGCCATGGCGCACGAATTCCGTGCAGAAGCCAGGGTCGGCCACGGCGGCATCCACCAGCGCCTCCAGCTCCGGCGTGGCGGGCGTGCGCCACAGGCTGCGCAAGGTGCCGCGCAGCTTGGCGGGGACTTCGGGGCCCCGGCCCACCAGGCGGGCGACGAACGCGACCTGTTCGTAGACCACCCAGTTCGGGTGGGCCAGGGAGAGGTCGGACTGCTGCGGGCAGGCGGGATCGGGAAGCGCGAAAGTCTCGGACATCGGTTCGGTGGGGGCGGGCGGCCGGACATCCGGCTTCCTGGGCGGGACTTCCGCAAGTGGGGCCGCAACGGCGGATGGCAAGGAAGCGGCCGGCCCTATTCCGCCGCCACGGCCATTTCGCGCACCAGGACCTCGCGCGCCTGCTGCGCTTCGTGCAGCAGCGCGAGTCGCGGCGCCAAGGCCTCGCGGCCCTCCATCACGGTGACTTCCAGTTCGTTGGCCGCCGCGCACAGGCGCGCCAGCCCCATCATGCCCGCGGTTCCCTTCAGGCGGTGGGCGACGGCCCCCAGGCTGCCGGGATCGAAGGTCGCGTCGATCTCGCCCAGGGCACGTTCCACCGAGACCAGGCAGGTCTCCAGCAGCAGGCGGAAGTCCGCGTCGCTGCCCGCCATGGCGCGCACCGAGTCGAACTGGGCGCGGTCCAGCAGGGGCGGCGGCGCGGCGGCTTCGGCGGGCGAGATCGCCTCCATCGGCGCCAGCTGCGACGCGATGTCCTCGGGCGCCGCGGGCCTGCCCGCATGGCGGGCGATGGCCGCGGCCAGCCGGTCCCATTCGATCGGCTTGCCCAGGCAGGCGTCCATGCCGGCTTGCAGGTAGCGCGCCTGCTCCTGGCTCATCACGTTGGCCGTCAAGCCGATGATGGGAATGCGGCCCAGCGCGCCCGGCAGGCGCCGGATGCGACGCGTCGCCTCGACGCCATCCAGCACCGGCATCTGCACGTCCATCAGCACCATGTCGAACGGCTCGGCCTGCACCAGTTCCAGCGCCTCGGCGCCATCGTGCGCGAACACCACATGGTGGCCGTACGCACCCAGGGCCAGGCGCAGGATGTCGCGGTTGAGCTCCACGTCTTCGGCCACCAGAATGCGCTGCGGCGCGGGCATGGCCAGCGCCTCGGGGCCGGCGGCCGGCCGGCGGCCCGGATCGCCGGGTTGCAGGGGCAGGTCGAGCGTGAACACGCTGCCCTCGCCCGGCGTGCTCTCCACGGTGATCTGGCCGTCCATCGCCGCGGCCAGGCGCGCGCTGATCGCCAGGCCCAGGCCGCTGCCGCCGAAGCGGCGGGCGGTGCTGCGGTCGGCCTGGGTGAAGGGCGTGAACAGCAGGGGCAGCTTGTCGGCCGGAATGCCGATGCCGGAATCGCGCACCGTCACGCGCAGGCGCGTGTTGCGCGCAGCCGCGGTCAGTTCCACCGCCACGCCACCGCGGGCAGTGAACTTCACCGCATTGCCCGCGAGGTTCAGGAGGATCTGGCGCAGGCGCGTGGGATCCCCCACCAGCACCGACGGCAGCTCGGGCGCGACCCACACGGCGAAGTTCAGGCCCTTCTCCAGCGCCGTCGGCTGCAGCAGCGAACGCAGCTGCTCGACGACCTCGTCGAGGCGGAACTCGATGCGCTCCAGGGTGAGCTTGCCCGTCTCGATGCGCGAGTAGTCGAGGATGTCGTTGACCACGCTGACCAGGTGGCGCCCCGAGGAGCGCATCGCCTCCACATAGCGGCGCTGCTCCCCGCTCAGCGGCTGGGCGGCGAGCATGTCGGCCATGCCCAGCACGCCGGTCAGCGGCGTGCGGATCTCGTGGCTCATGGCGGCCAGGAACTCGGCGCGGGCATCGCTCTTGCGGTTCAGCTCCGTCCAAAGCACGTCCTGCTCCGCCAGCAGCATCGCGAACGGCAGGCTGCAAAGCACGACGGCCGCCACGTACAGCTGCACCGCCTGCACCCGCTCGGTCAGCGGAGCGACGGGCTGCAGGTACTGCACCAGGGCGCCCACCTCGCGATCGGCGAACCAGCCCCCGGCCACCGCCAGGCAGGCGATGACGGTGGTGGCGCCGGGCAAGCGGTACCACCAGGCACTGAGCACCACCAGGGGGAACGAAAGCAGCAGCGCCGGCGGATACAGCTCCTGGCGCAGCAGGGCGATGCAGGCGACGGCGATGAGCACGATGCCGGCCACGCGACGCGGCTGCGGCAGCGGCGGCGGCGCTTCGTCGCGTGCGGGCAGCGCCCGCTGCGCCCAGCTCAGGAAGAAAGGCGCCAGGGTGAGGTAGGCCAGCATGGAGGCTGCATACCAGCCGAGCCAGCGGGCGCCGAACGACGCGCCCGCATGGCCGGCGCCGGCCCATGCAGCCAGGGCCCCGGTGCACAGCGGCACGAGGCCGGCCGCCGCCACCAGGCGCAGCAGCTGCGTCCGCCCGTACCAGCGGCATTCCAGCCCGTTGCGGCCGTGGAGCACGGCCGCGACGGCCAGCACCTCGAGCGCATTGCACGCGCCCAGCATCCAGGGCTGGGCGACGCCAGCCGTCAGGCGTGCGGCGGCGGCACCCAGCCACAGCAGCGGCACCACCACCACCCAGTCGCGGCGCGGCGTGGCCAGCAGCAGGAAGGCCGCCACGGCATTGGCTCCGCGCAGTGCCGGCCGGTCGCCGTAGAGGACCGTCGGCACCGCATGCAGCGCGAAATACAGCGCCGCGAAGGCAAGCCAGCGGAGTAGTTCTTTTCTATTGGACACGGCGACGACAGGCCGTGGAGGGTGGCCACGGCAGAGCTGGAGCATAGCGCGCCGCGACGCCTACGCCGAAACGTCGCAAACGCGGCGTTGGCGTCAGGGATCGTTAAACTCGATCCGTAGCTCAGCAGTACCCAATGGATCTTTCCGAGCAGGCCTACCAGCGCTTCATCGATCTCATCTACGACGCCGCCGAGCACCCCGCGCGGTGGCGCGCGCTGCACGAGGAACTGCGCGGCGCGCTCGGCGTGGCCTCCGTGCACATGCTGGCGTTCGACAAGCAGCACGGCGCGCTGTCGTACAGCGATGGCGCCAACATGCCGGTGCAGGGAGAGCTGGCCTACATGCAGCACTACCGCACCATCGACCCGCGGCTGCCGGTCGTGATGCAGCGGCCGGTCGGTCCGTGGACCCATTGCCACGAATTCCTGACCGCAGAAACGGTGGCCAGCCATCCGTTCTACCAGGAGTTCCTGCTGCCCTACGACCGCCGCTACATGAGCGCGTGCAAGCTGGCCGAATCGGACGCTGCCACCGTGATCCTGTCGCTCCTGAGCAGCACCGGCCAGGGTCCGCTTGGTGGCGCTGCGCTGGACTTCGTCGACCGCTTGCTGCCGCACCTGCGGCGCGCCTGCCGCATCGGCATGCGCAACTTCGTGTACTCCACGCAGGCGCTGGTGGGCCACATGCTGGTGGACAAGCTGCGCCAGCCGGTGCTGCTGATGGATGCGGGCGGCAACGTCATGCACACCAACCTGGCGGCGCAGGCGCTGATGCGCTCCACCACGCTGGTGCAGGTGGAGCGAGGCCGCCTCAAGCTGCCGGCGCGCGCGCAGGAGGAATTGATGCGCCGCTGCGCCGCCCTGGAGCAGGCGCTCAAGCAGGCCGCCAGCGATCCGCGGGCGCCGCCGGAAGCCGACGCCGGCGAGTTCCAGTCGCTGCACGTGCCCGCCGCGCCGGGTCGCGCGCCGCTCTACGCCTTCTTCACGATGCTGTCGCCGCAAGGCGCGATGGGCACCTTCGGCCTGCGGCCCGTGGTGATGCTGCTGTTCTTCCACCCCGCGTCGGCACCCGCCGTCGACGCCACCCTGCTGCACGCGGTGTTCGGCCTGACGCCTGCCGAATGCCGCGTGGCCACGCTGCTGGCCGAAGGCCTGCCGCTCAAGCAGATCGCGCAATTGCAGGGAACGCAAACCGAGACCGTGCGCAAGCAGTTGCAGTCGATCTACCAGAAGACCGCGACCAACCGCCAGCCCGACCTGGTCCGGCTTCTGCTGCACCTGCCGCACACAAGGGTTCGACACTAGAACATTGGTTCACATCCAAGCGCGGCCATTCCCCAAACAGGTAATGAAGAGTGCGGGTGCCGCTGCCATGATCGCGCCCGCTCGTCCATCGACGATGCACTTGGTTTCACTCTTCCCAGGAATTGCAATGAAGTTCGACGTGATCATGAAGACCCTCGTGGCCTCGGCAGCCGCGCTGGCGATCGCCGGCTGCGGCGGAGGCGGTGGCAGCGGCGACGACGGCGACGGCTCGACGCCCGTCGCGTCGCTCTCGCTTTCGGGAACGGCGGCGGTCGGCGCGGCCTTGGCCGACGCCACGGTCACCATCAAGTGCGCCACCGGCGGCGGCTCCGGCACCACCAGCGCTTCCGGCGCCTACGCGGTCAACATGCCCGGCGCAGCCCTGCCCTGCATCATCCAGGTGGTCGGCAGCGCGGGCGGCGCCACGGTCACCCTGCACTCCATTGCGGCGCAAGGCACCACCAGCGGCAACGAAACCAGCGCGGTGGCCAACGTGACGCCGGTCTCCGAGATGATCGTCGCGCAGCTCACTGCCGGCGTGCCGGACGAGATCTTCGCGTCCTTCGACGCCACGCTCGCCACGCCCGAAGCCGTGAGTACCGCCGCCGACGCGATCGTCACCGTGCTCAAGGACGCCGGCATCGACCTGACGGGCATCGACCCGCTGCGCTCGACGCTGGTGGCGGCCAACGGCAGCAATGCCGGCAACACCTTCGACGAGCTGCTCGACGCCCTGGCCGAGAAGATCGCGCCCGAAGCCCTGCCGCTGGTGGTGACGCAGATCGCGTCGTCTGCCGCGACCGGCGCCGGCGCGGAGAACCTGCAGGCGACCGTGGCCGGCGGCATGCTGGCAGGCTGCCCCTCCGCCGTGAGCGGCAAGTACCGCACGGTGGACTACTTCGGCCGCTCCAGCACCTACGACGTCAACTTCAAGGAAGGCAAGTTCGGCATCTTCACCATCACCACCCAGGAAGACAAGCCGTGCGAGTTCGTCGCGCGTGGCATGGTCGGTGAAGACGAGGTCGTGTGGGAAGTGGCGTTCGGCCCCGGCGGCGTGGGCGCCTACAAGTCGCACCGCGTCGGCGCCACCAATCCCGGCGGCATCGGCTACGTCTTCCCGGTGCAGTCGCACCAGGCATCCACTCTGGGCGGGAACTGGTCGTACATCGAGAGCGGCTACCTGCCCGGCGACGGCCTGCTGCACATGGGCGGCGAGCTGAAGGTGGCGGCCGACGGCAAGATGACCCTCTGCGAGTTCGGCGAAGAGTTCAAGGTCTGCGAAGTCGACACCGAGGCCGACATCACCGTCGCCGCGCGCCCGGACGGCGGATTCGACCTGGTGGACAGCGCCGAAGGCGTGGTGGGGCAGGTTTACGGCTACAAGGCCCCGGGCGGCTCCATCACCCTGTTCGGCACCACCAACGCGGCCGGCACCAACGCGAACGACATCACGCAGACGCACATCGTGGCGGTGCGTCCGCGCACGCTGGCGCTGCCCGTGGCCAGCAGCGAGTCGAAGTACTGGGATCTCTCGCTGACGCAGCGCGGCCCCAACCAGAGCTCGCGCACCGTCACCGCGCCGGCCGCCGGCGTGACCCGCATCGACGCCGTCGACGCGGCGACGCAGGCGGTCACCCGCAGCCGCCCGGACAGCGACCGCATCGACGTCGTCACGTACAACAAGTACAAGGACGGCTGGCGCGTGCGCGAAGCCGGCAGCAACGACGCGTCCAGCTGGCCGCAGTTGATGCAGCTGCCCCTGCCCGGCGTGGGCCTGTCCATCTCGATCAACTACGTGGAGTTCGAGCCGAACGTGTCGCCGCACATCTACAGCGTGTCGGTGACCCGCCCGTAAGCGCGCGCGTACCACCCTGACGAAAGCCCCGCGGTTGCGCCGCGGGGCTTTTCTCTTGGCCGCTCGGCGAGGCCCGGCGCCGCGGGTCAAGCGCCCCAGGCAGTCCTGGCTCAGAGAGCTCCAGAACGGCCTTCGGGAAGGCCGCACGTGGGTGCGCGGGGTTCCTTCACCGCTTTTCAGCTCACCTGGCCCAGGTCGTGGACGATCTGGCCGCCCACCACCGTGAGGATGGAGCGCGTGCCGCGCATGTCCGCGTCGCTGACGGTGAAGTAGTCGCGGTCCAGCACCACCAGGTCGGCCAGCTTGCCGGGCTCGATGGAGCCCAGGTCGTCCTCGCGGTTCAGGTACCAGGCGTTCCCGCGCGTGTAGGCATTCAGGGCCTGCATGCGCGTGATCTGCTGGCCGGGATTGATCTGCTCGCCCAGCACGTTGAGGCCGGTCGTCGCATAGTGCAGCGCGAACCAGGGGTTGTGCGGCGCGATGTGGATGCCGTCCTGGTGCAGTCCGGCGTGGATGCCGGTGGCGAGCACGTCCTTGAACATCGGGCCCAGGGGCGTGCCGTCCGGGCGCGGCACGCCAGTCAGCCAGCGGAACCCGGAGAGCGACACGCCGCAGTTCAGCGCCTTCAGCCTCAGCATCTGCTCGGCGCTGGCCTGGTCGCAGTGCTGCAGGCCCCAGCGCAAGTCCTTGATGCCGAACTCGGCCTCCATCGCCTCGTACGCCTGGATCACGGTCTCGATGTTGGGGTTGTTCTGCTGCGCGTTCTCGTTGCGCCAGCGGGCGCGGGCGATCAGGCGCTGCGCCTCGTACCACACGGCATGGCCGTTGGCGTTGGACGGCGCCGCGAAGGGCGCGCCCCACTCGCCGATGGCGCCGGTGCGCACCATGTCGTCGCCGAAGAACTGCTGCGAGAACTTCAGGCGCTCGCGCAGTTCGGGCAGCTGGTTCTCCAGGCCGCCCAGCGCGGCGTCATAGCCCTGGTTGTGCAGGAAGTTCATCTGCAGCCGGATCAGCGTCCTGCGTTCCTGGTGCAGCGCCAGCCAGGCGTCGTACATCCGGAAATGGTTCAGGTTGAACAGCGCATCGGTCGGCTGCGGCTCGAGCGAGGCCGGGTCGGTGCCCCCGGTGGTCTTGGCCGGCAGCACCTGGTCCAGCACGGTGGTGACGCCGACGGCGGCGGAGAACGCCATCGCGTCGAGGGCACTGCGCTTCTTGTCCTCGAAACTCTGGCGGATGCGCAGGTGGTAGAGCGCACGGTTGGCCATGTTGGGGCTGCCGCCCGCGATGGTGCCGTCGGCGGCCACGGTCACCGCGCCGGCCAGCGGGCCACTCGCGCTCTCGAAGAATTGCTTGCCCAGCGTGTTGGTGCGGGCTGGGCCGCCCCCGCCCTGGTACAGGAACACGGGGCGGTCGGCCACCACGCTGTCGATCTCGGCCAGCGTGGGCAGCCGCAACTCGGCGAACATGCGCGGCGCGCCGGCGCCCATGGCGGTGATGAACTGCCCTTCGGGCACGCCCCGGGCACGCCGCGCGCGCAGCGCCTCCAGCACGCCCGAAATGCTTGCGGCCAGCTCCCACTCGGCCACGTGGTAGCCCGGGCGGTTGGCCAGGCTGACGAAATGGGTGTGGCTCTCGATCAATCCGGGCACCACGGTGCGGCCCTGCAGGTCGATGACCTGCGCCTCGCTGCGCCGCAGCGCCGAGGCGGGCACGAAGCGGCCGTCCTGGATGCCGATCGCCTCCAGCACCGTGCCTGTGTCGTCCATGGTGTGGATGCGCCCGTTGACAAGCAGCAGGTCGGGGCCGGTACCTTCGGGCTTCGGCGCGGGTGATGGCGCTGGCGTGAAGGCCGGGTCATTGCCGCCGCCGCCGCAGGCCGCCAGTCCCATGGCCGAGACGGCCGCGGCGCCAGCGGCCGCGCTCCGCATGAAGAATCGTCGATCCATCGTTGTCTCCTGGGTTTGTTGCGATCACTGCTGGACGTCGGTGCATCACTCGGATCCGGCCCCGCCAGCACCGGGGCATGCGGCCGGACTCTAGGCACGCCGGAACGTGCTGGAAAGTGATGAATTTCAACAACCGTGATCGACGACATCGATCGCAAGAGGGCGAACCCGCAGTGCGTTCGATGCCGTCTCCAGGGGCGCGGCGCGGTGGCCGCGCAGCGCGCTATTCGAGCTTGAGGCCGACGCGCTGCACCACGGCCTTGAGCGCCGCCGTCTCGGTGCGCAGCGCGCGCTCGAACTCCGCCGGCGTGCTGCTGTTGGCGGGCATGCCGCGCTCTTCCAGCACCCGCGCGAACTCGGGCTGGGCCAGCACCGCGGCGATGTCGTCGTGCAGCGCCTGCACGATGGCCTTCGGCGTCCTGGCCGGCACCAGCACGCCGAGCCAGGAGGGGAAGCCGATCTCGGGATAGCCCGATTCCTTCATCGTCGGCACGGCCGGGGCCAGCCGGATGCGCTCGGGCGCCAGCACGGCCAGCGGCTTCATCTTGCCGCCGCGCACCTGGGGCATCAGCACCGCGGCGTTGTCGAACATGAAGTGGATGTGGCCGGCCAGCATGTCGGCCCAGGCCGGCGCCCCGCCCTTGTAGGGCACGTGCAGCGCCTCGATACCGGCGGCATGGGTGAAGTGCGCGCCGTAGATGTGGTTGGTGGTGTTGTTGCCGTACGAGGCGAAGTTGAGCTTGCCGGGGTGGGCCTTGCCGTAGGCGACGAGCTCGGCCACGGTGTTGGGCGCCAAGCCCGGCGCGGCCACCATCATGAAGGCGCCCGACACCACCTGCGTCACCGGCTGGAAGGCCTGGAGCACGTCATAGGGCAGCGACAGCGCGGTGGCCGAGGCGATGGTCAGCTCCGACGGCGCGCCGAACAGCACCGTGTAGCCATCGGGCGCGGACTGCGCCACCTGCAGCGCGCCGATGCGTCCGCCGGCGCCGGGGCGGTTCTCCACCACCACCGGCTGGTTGACGCGCCGGCTCAACTGCTCGGCGAGCAGGCGCGCCGTGGTGTCGGCGCTGCCGCCTGGCGTCCAGGCGACGACCAGCTTGATCGGGCGGTCCGGATAGGTGCGCGGCTGCGCGAGGGAGGCGACGGGCGCCAGCGCCATGGCGCCGGCGAAGCGACGGCGGGAGAGGGAGGAGGTCAGGGTCATAGACGGAGGGTCCGCGTCAGGCGCGCCACGACTTGCGGTCGCGGCGGAAGCCTTCGCCGACGAATTCGCCGGCGGTGATCTTCGGGAAGACACTCGCCCCGCCGCCCGGGATGTCCGCGGGGTCGACTTCGGCGAAGTAGTTCAGGTGGTGGAACTGCGGGATCGAGAAGCGCTCGTTGCCCGAGAGGTTGACCACGCGGTGCACGGCCGAACGGAAGCGGCCATTGGTCCAGCGCGTGAGCAGGTCGCCCACGTTGATGATCAGCGCCCCCGGACGCGGCGGCGCATCGATCCAGCTGCCGTCGGGGGCCTGCACGTGCAGTCCGCCGTTGGCGTCGTTCAGCAACAGCGTGATGAGGCCCTTGTCGGTGTGGGCCCGGGCGCCGATGCCCAGGTCCTCGCGCTGCGGTTGCGGCGGATAGTGCACCAGGCGCATGTTGGTGAAGGGCTGGCGGCAGCGCGTGACGAAGAAGTTGGTGTCCAGCTCCAGCGACTCGGCCATGGCGCGCAGCACATGGTGGCCGCAGTGGAGCATCGCGAAGTAGAGGTTCTCCACGCGCCAGCGGAAACCCGGGTCCGCCGGCCAGGCGTTGTGCGAGTAGAACGGCAGGTGGGCCAGCGGCGCCAGCTCCGCCTCGGTCAGCGGAAAGCCCATGTCGAAGGACTCCTTGACGTCGGGCGCCTCGCCCTCGCGCTGGGTGTCGAACATCGCCTGGTAGCCACGGTTCTGGCGGCCGGTCCTGGCCTTGCAGGCCTGGCGCTCTTGCAGCGGCAGCGCGAAGAACTCGCGCGCGGCGTCGAAGGCGCCCGCGACCACTTCGTCCGGGATGCCGTGCCGGTCCAGGTAGAAGAAGCCGTAGCGCCGGCAGGCCAGGTGGATCTGCCGTGCCGCGGCAGCGCGCTCCTCGCGCGTGCCGTACAGGTAGAGGCTGAAGTCGATCGCCGGGATGGTCTCGGCCGACATGGTGGGGGCTTGCTGTGCGTCCATGGCTGCGCTCGCGGGTGGGAATGGCCGCCGAATCTAGGACGGCGCGCGGTGCGCCACAAGCATCGTTTTCGCAAGCCTGCGTTGCCGCGAAGGCAACGCAGCCTCATCCGGCCTCGACCCCCGCCCAGGCGTCGAAGCGCGACTCCAGCAGGTCCAGCAGCAGGGCCACCGCCGGCGACTGGGCGCGGTCGGCGCGCACGAACAACGACAGCGGCACGCTGCCGGCGCCGCGGTCGCTCAGCGGGATGTGGCGCAGCACGCCGCGCGCGATCTCGTCCTGCACCGTGGCGCGCGTCATGATGGAGATACCCGCGCCGGCCACCAGCAGTGCCACCATGGTGGCGATGGAGTTGGTCTCCACGAAAGGCATCACCCGCTTGGCGCCGCCGCGCGTGACCTCCTCCACCATGCGGCGCAGCACCGTCTCCTGCGACTGGATGATCAGCGGGTAGGTCAGGCACTCGGCCACGCGCATCGACTCGCGCGCAGCCAGTTCATGGTCCGCCGCCACCGTGACGCCTATCGGGATGGAGAACACGCGCACGTTGCGCACCGGCAGCGTGGCCGCCGGCCGCCAGCACAGGCCGATGTCGAGGTCGCCGCGCGCCACGCCGTCGGCGATCTCGGCGGAGTTGCCGGCCTGCACGCTGTACGACAGCCCCGGATGGTCGCGCGCGACGTCCAGGATCAGCTGCGGGATGAAGCGCGCGCTCATGTACTGCAGCACGCCCAGGCGCACGTGGCCGCGGCGCAGGCCCTTGAGCGCGTCGACCTGCGCCACCGCGGCGCCGAACTCCTGGTGCATGCGCCGGATCTGCGCCAGCATCATCTCGCCGGCGGCCGTGAGCCGCACGCCGCGCGGCAGGCGCTCGAACAGCGGCGCGCCCAGCTGCTCCTCGAAGCGCGCGATCTGCCGCGTGACCGCCGAAGGCGCGATGTGCAGCCGCTCGGCCGCCCGCCGGATCGACTTCTGCGCGGCGACTTCCTCGAAGTAGCGGATGGCGAGGGAGAAGGCGTGCATGGGCGCGGATTATCCGCAGCGCCGCCCCTGCGCCGCCGGAGGCGGGCCGCCGCGCCCTACTCCGCCGTGATGTTCGCCACCTTGATGATCTGCGCCCACTTCTTCGCCTCGGCGTCGACGAAGCCGCGGAAGGCCGCGGGCGTGCCGCCGCGCAGCTGCAGGCCGGCGGCTTCGGCCTTCCTGCGCACTTCGGGGTCGGCCAAGGCGGCGTTGGCCTCCGCGTTGAGCCGCTGCACGACGGGCGCCGGCGTGCCCGCCGGCAGCATCAGGCCGTACCAGCCGTAGCCGACGACGTTGGGCACGCCGCCTTCGGCGAAGGTCGGCGCATCGGGGTACAGCGGCGTGCGCGCCTCGTTGGCCACCGCCAGCACGCGCAGCTTGCCGGCCTGCACATGCGGCACGGCGCTGGAGATCGCAGTCAGCGTGGCGTCGATGCGGCCCCCCAGCAGCTCGGTGTAGGCCGGGGCGTCGCCCTTGAACTGCGCCACCACGCCCTTGGCGCCGGTGGCACGGATGAACATTTCCGCCGTGAGGTGCGGCGCCGAGCCGGCGCCGGGCGAGCCGAAGGTGAAGCCCTTGGGATTGGCCTTGCCCCACTGCGCGAATTCGGCCAGCGTCTTGTAGGGCGCGTCGGCGTTGACCACCAGGAACAGCGGCGCGATGGCGGTGCTGACCACCGGTTCGAAGCTCTTGCGCAGGTCGTAGGGGAGGTTCGGGTACAGCGCCTCGCCGATGGCGATGGGCGCTGCGGCATGCAGCACGGTGTAGCCATCGGGCGCCGCCTTGGCGACGTATTCGTTGGCGATGCGCGTGCCCGCGCCGGCCTTGTTCTCCACCACCACCGGTTGGCCGAGCCGCGTCCCGAGGAAGTCTCCCAGCACCCGCGTGAGGATGTCGCTGGAACCGCCCGGGGCGTACGGGCACACCATGCGCAGCGGCCGCGCGGGCCAGGATTGCGCCAGGGCGGGTGCGCCCAGCGGGGCGAGTGCGGCGGCGGCCAGGAGGTGTCGGCGGCGGATGGTCATGGTTGTCTCCTTGTGGTTTGGGTTCTGGCGCGCGCCGCCGGTCACAGCCGGCGCAGCGGAGGATAGCGATAGCGGTAGGCGAGGTGCTCGGCGCGCGGCTGGTAGAGGCGCAGCACGACGTAGAACGGATCGCCCGCGGGCGCGGGCAACCAGTTGTGGCCCGGCCCGGGGTCTTCGGCCTGGATGCGGATGGCGAGGCTGCCATCGGCATCGCGCCGCAGGCCCGGCGTGCGGTCGCCGATGGAGTAGCGGCCGATGGGATTGGCGACGAACAGGCAGTCACTGCGGCGGTACAGCGTGAGCGACCAGAAGGCGTCGACGTGCGGCCCGTCGTCCGCGCCGAAGCGCAGCTCGTAGGGGTGCGCGCCGTTCAGCGCAGCGCCATCGGCGTCGACTTCCGCCGTCGGGTACATCGCCTCCTCGATGCCGAGCGCACCGATGAAGTTGCGGGCGATGCGGGCGCGTGCCTGCAGGTCGGCGCCCCAGTGGCTGCGCACCGCGACCGCCAGGGCCCAGCCGCCGCCCAGGGCGTGCGGCTGCTGCTGGGCGCGCAGCGCCTCGAACACCCG
>JAEZKX010000061.1 GCA_023436025.1 Pseudomonadota bacterium
GGCGGTGGCCGGGCGTGGCAGCGAAGGCGAGGTGGGCGGGCGCAGCTACAAGATCGCCAGCCTGCGCTGGGTGGCGGAGCTGGGCGTGCCGCTGGCCGACGTGCAGGACGATGTCGCGCGGCTGCAGGGCGAGGGCGCGACCCTGTCGGCGCTGCTGGAGACGACCACGGGCGGCCTGGCGCTGCGGGCGTTGATGGCCTTTGCCGACGAACCCAAGCCCGAAGCGCGCGAGGCGCTGGCACGGCTGCGCGCGCGCGGCCTGCGGCTGGCCATGATCTCGGGCGACAACCGCGCCGCCGCGCTGGCGATGGCGCAGCGCCTGGGGCTGCGGCCGGAGGAGGTGCAGGCCGAGGTGCTGCCCGGCGACAAGGCGCGGCAGGTAGCGGCGCTGCGCGCCGGCGGCCACGGCGTGGCCATGGTCGGCGATGGCGTCAACGATGCGCCGGCGCTGGCCGCGGCCGACGTCGGCATCGCGATGGGCACGGGCACCGACGTTGCCATGCATGCGGCCGGCATCACGCTGATGCGCGGCGACGTCGCCCTGGTCGACGATGCGCTGGCGATCGCGCACCGCACCGTGGTGAAGATCCGCCAGAACCTGTTCTGGGCCTTCGCGTACAACGTGGCCGGCATCCCGCTGGCGGCGCTGGGCTACCTGAGCCCGGTGGTGGCGGGCGCCGCGATGGCCTTGTCCAGCGTGAGCGTGCTGGGCAATGCCTTGCTGCTCAGCCGCTGGCGGCGGCCGCCGGCGGACTAACGGGCTGCCGCGCCAGCTATCCCTGCAGGGTCGGATAGTCGGTGTAGCCCTTGGCCCCGCCGCCGTAGAAGGTCGCCTTGTCGCAGGCGTTCAGCGGCGCGCCGGCGCGCAGGCGCTCCACCAGGTCGGGATTGGCGATGTAGTCGCGGCCGAAGGCCACCAGGTCGGCGCCGTGGGACAGTGCCCGATGCGCCAGCGCCTGGTCGTAGCCGTTGTTGACCATCCACGCGCCCTTGGCACCGGCGTTGCGCCACGCCGCCAGCAGCCTGGCGTAGTCGAAGGGGCGGCCTTCCACTTCGCGCGGTCCGCTGGTGGCGCCCTCGATGATGTGCAGGTAGGCCAGGTCCAGCGGCGCGAGTTCGCGCACCACGTAGTCGAACAGCGGCTGCGGGTCGGCATCGACGACGTCGTTGGCCGGTGTCACCGGCGACAGGCGCAGGCCGACGCGGCCGCCGCCGATTTCCTCGACCACCGCGCGCATCACCTCCAGCAGCAGGCGCGCGCGGTTCTCGATGGAGCCGCCGTAGTCGTCGGTGCGGTGGTTGGAGCCGCTCTTGAGGAACTGGTCCAGCAGGTAGCCGTTGGCCCCGTGCACTTCCACCCCGTCGAAGCCGGCGCTGGTGACGGCGTTGCGCGCCGCATGGCGGAAGTCCTGCACGATGCCGGGCAGCTCCTCCGCATCGAGCGCGCGCGGCTCGGAGGGGGGCACGAAGCTGCCGCTGCCGTCGGCGGCGATCAGGAAGGTCTTGGTCCGGGCCGCGATCGCCGAGGGCGCCACCGGCTTGCCGCCATCGGGCTGCAGGTCGACGTGCGACACCCGGCCCACGTGCCACAGTTGGCAGAAGATGCGGCCGCCGCGGTCGTGCACGGCGCGGGTGACGCCCTTCCAGCCGTCGAGTTGCTCGGTGCTGTACAGACCCGGCACGTCGGCGTAGCCCTGGCCCTGCTGCGTGATGGCCGTGGCTTCGCTGATCAACAGCCCGGCCGATGCGCGCTGCGCGTAGTACTCCGCCATCAGCGGCGTGGGGATGGCGCCAGGCGCGCGGTTGCGCGTGAGCGGCGCCATGACGATGCGGTTGGGAAGGTGCAGCGCACCGACCTGCACGGGGTCGAAGAGTGTTTTCATGGAATGGCTCAGGTCAGGTTTTCCAGCTTCAGCGCGGCCTGCACCGCCGGGCGGGCGGCGACGCGCTGCTGCCAGGCGACCAGGTTGGCATGGGGCGCAAGGTCGATGGCCATGGGCTTGGCCCAGCGCGACACGGTGAACAGGTAGGCATCGGCCACGGTGAAGTTCTCGCCCATGAGGTACTGCCGGCCCTGCAGCTCCTGGTCGACGAACTGCAGGCGCCCGGTGATGCGTTCGCGGAAGAACTTCTTGGTGTCGTCGGAGAAGGCTGGATTGAACAGCGGGCCGAAGCTGCGGTGCAGCTCGGTGGCGACGAAGTTCAACCATTCCTGCAGCCGGTAGCGCGGCAGGGTGCCATTGGCCGGCGCCAGGTTGCGGGTCGGGACCTGGTCGGCGACGTACTGCAGGATGGCGGGCACTTCGCGCAGGCGGGTGCCGTCGTCGAGCTCCAGCAGGGGCACATAACCCAGGGGGTTGATGGTGTAGTAGTCGGTGCCGTCGGGCGTCTGGTGCGTCTTGGTGGGGGTCAGCACCGGTTCGAACGCCAGGCCCGCCTCGCGCAGGGCGATGTGCGGCGCCAGCGAACAGGCGCCCGGCGAGTAGTACAGCTTCATGTGGGTTTCCTTGTCGATTCTGTCGGGGGACGCGAGCATTCATGCTAGCGACTTGCCGGCCGCCCCGTGTAGGCTGGGCGCGTGCCCGGCCTTGCTGGAGAATGCGGCCATGGCCAGGTTTCTCAAATGGCTGGCGTTCGCGCTGGCCGCCCTCGCGCTGCTGCTGGTGGGCGGCGCCGCGGCTGTGCAGCAGTGGTTGCGCTCCGACGATTTCCGTGCCCGTGTCGAACGCGAGGCCAGCGCCGCGCTGGGCGTGCCGCTGACCCTCGGTCGCCTCTCGGTGGATCTGTGGCCGCTGCCGGCCGTGGCCGCCGACCAGGTGCAGCTGCGGACCCGGCCGGTGCTGACGCTGGAGCGCATCGAGGCACGTCCCGTGTGGGCGGCGCTGCTGGCCGGGCGGCTGGAGATCGCCACGCTGGTGGTGCGCGACGCGGTGCTGCCGCAGGCCGCCATCACCGCCGTCGCCGCCGCCATGCAGAAGAAGGAGCGCGCCGCCGCTGGCGGAAAGCCGGCGCGGCCTGCGGCCACGGCGCCCGCGCCCATGCTGTTGCCGCGCAGCGTGGTGCTCGACCGCATCACCTGGGTCGACGACAAGGGCCAGCGCATGACGATGGACGCACGCGCGGCGCTCGGCGAGGACGGCTTGCTGGAACGCGCCACCTTCCAGGTGGTGCAGGGGCGCTTCGCCGGCACCAGCGCCCGGGTCGAGCGGCAGCCGGACCACTGGCCGGTGCGGGTGGACATCGGCGGCGGCCGCATCACGGGCAAGTTGCAGCTGCAGCCGGGCAAGGCGGGCGCGCAGCTGCTGACGGGCCAGCTGGCCACGGCCGATGTGGAGGTGTCGGCGCTCACGGCGCCCAGCAAGCCCCTGACCGGCCGGCTGCAGGCGCAGACCACGCTGCGCGCCGAATACCGCGACCTGGGGCAGCTGCTCGACGCGCTGCACACGCAGACCCGCTTCAACGTCAGCCAGGCAGTCATCGCCGGAGTGGACCTGGCCAAGGCGGTGCAGACCGTGGGCCTGAGCCGCGGCGGCCAGACCCGCCTGGATTCGCTGGCCGGCCAGGTCGCCACCCAGGGCAAGACGGTGCACGTCACCAGCCTGGTGGCCGCCTCCGGCGTGCTGGCGGCCACCGGGCATGTGGCGATCGCGCCCAGCAAGGCCCTCAGCGGCCGCCTGCAGGTCAACCTGGACACGCGCAAGGGCGCGCTCGGCGTGCCGCTGGACGTGGGCGGAACCCTGGACGATCCGAGCGTGACGCTGACGCGCGGCGCGCTGGCGGGCGCGGCGCTGGGGACCCTGCTGGCGCCGGGGGTCGGCACGGCCGCCGGGGCGACGGCGGGGGACCGCATCGGCGAGAAGTTGAAGGGTCTGTTCGGGCGCTGACGGGCTGCCTGGTGCGCGCGGGCGCGCGGGCTGCCGGGCTTCGCCACCGTCCTACAAAGGCGGGCGGCGGCAGACGATCGATGGCCCGCCGCCGGCTCCCTACGATGGCTTCCTCGCCACCGGAGACCGACATGCACCTGTCGACCGTGGAAACCGTGCTCGACTTCCAGGTCAAGTCGCCCACCCACTTCTGCTTCAACATCGAGGCCGCGCACTGGCCGACCCAGGAGATCCTGAGCGAGGCGCTCGCGATCTCCTCGGGCGTGGTGCCGCACGCCTTCACCGAGCAGCGCAGCGGCAACCGCCTCCTGCGCTTCGATGCCGCGCCCGGCCCGCTGCAGGTGCGCTACAAGGCCGAAGTCCAGGTCCATGCGGCCGACGCTCCGGACACCGGCTTGCGCGAGCTGCCGGTGGCCCAGGTGCCCGACGACATCTACCCGTACCTGCTGGCCACGCGCTATTGCGAATCGGACGTGCTGTGCGCGGAAGTGAGCCGCATGTTCGGCCAGCACGCGCCCGGCTATGCGCGCGTGAAGGCGATCGAGGCATGGATCCGGCGCGAGATCCTCTACAAGCCGGGCAGCACCAACGCGAACACCACCGCGCACGAAGTCCTGCAGCAGCGCGCCGGTGTCTGCCGCGACTTCGCGCACCTGGGCATCACCTTCTGCCGCGCGCTCAACATCCCGGCGCGCATCGTGGTGGGCTACGTCTGGTTCGACGAACCGCCGCAGGACTTCCACGCGGTATTCGAAGCCTGGCTCGATGGGCGATGGGTGCTGTTCGACCCGACCGGCATGGCGCCGGTGGACCGCCTGGTGCGCATCGGCACCGGCCGCGACGCCAAGGACGTCGCCTTCGCAACCATGTTCGGCCAGGTGCAGCTGGTGCGCAAGGAAGTGATGGTGCTGGAGCACGACCCGCGGCCGTGGCAGGCGGTGGCGTCAACGTCCGCGCCGGCACTGGCGCGTCAGGTCATGGCGGCATAGGCCGGTCGCTCCCCGCGGTCCCTCGTCGGGCGTGCTCGCGCGGGCGAGCGCACCGCCCGGTCGCGCAAGGTGTGTTCGCTGGCGCGAGCACCGCCTACGGGTTCATTGCTTGTACGACGGGTCGGTCCGGTCCAGCCGCCGCAGCAGCGCTGGCCAGGCGATGCGCGCGCCCTGGCCGGCGGTCACCGTCTTCAGCACCCGGCCCATGTTCTGCATGATGCGCGGGTCCACCTGCACGAGTTCGCCGCCGGCCTGCGCGTCGATCTGGATGCGGCAGGTGTTCTCGAAGGTGTACATCGAGAGGAAGGCATCGGCGATGGTGGGTCCCACCGTCAGCAGGCCGTGGTTGCGCAGCAGCAGGAAGGTCTTGTCACCCAGGTCGCGCTGCAGCCGCGGCTTCTCGTCCTCGTTCAGCGCCACGCCCTCGTAGCCGTGGATGGCCAGCGAGGCCAGCACGAAGGTGCTCTGCTGGCTGATGGGCAGCACCCCGCATTTCTGCGCGCTGACCGCCACGCCGGCGCGGCTGTGCGTATGCAGCACGCAGCCGACGTCCGGCCGGGCCTCGTGGATGCAGCTGTGGATGGTGAAGCCCGCCGGATTGACGGGGAAGGGCGAGTCGATCACCTTGCTGCACGCCGGGTCGACCTTCACCAGCGAGGACGCGGTGATCTCGTCGAACATCAGCCCGTAGGGGTTGATCAGGAAGTGGTGCTCGGGGCCGGGGACGCGCGCGCTGATGTGGGTGAACACCAGATCGCTCCAGCCGTACAGCGCGACGAGGCGGTAGGCGGCGGCGAGGTCGACGCGCAGCGCCCATTCCTCGGCGCTGACCTTGTCCTGCAGGGAGGCGATGTGCATGGAGAAAGCTCCCTAGCTGGCGCGGAATTCGGAAGGGCTCATGCCGGTGTGGTCGCGAAACACCCGCGAGAAATGCGAAGGATTGCGAAAGCCCCAGGACAGTGCGATGTCGGTGATCGACCGGGCCTGGTCCGCCTGCTGCAGGTCGCGGATGCAGGCGTGCAGGCGCAGCCGCTGGATGGACGCGGCGATGGATTCGCCTTCGCCCGCATAGGCGTTGTACAGGTGGCGCCGGCTGCAGTTCAGCGCCCGGGCGATGCCGTCGACCGACAGCGCCGGATCGCGCAGGTTCTGCTGCACGTAGGTGCGGATGCGGTCGCGCAGCGCCTCGCGCTGCGTGAGCGCGGTGTCCTGGCCGGCCAGCTCCTGCAGCGACAGCCGCACCAGTTGCTTGATCAGCTCGCCCGCGCCCTGGGCCGCCACGTCGCTCATGTGCGGCAGTTCGAGGTAGGTGTTGCGCATGGTTTCCAGCGCCACGCGCGAGATGCCGCTGGCGCCGAGCCGGCGCGCCATCACGCCGTCCAATCGCTGGCCGCGATCGAGCAGCCCGTCCTTCGGCACCATGACGATGAGATGGTCGCAGCGCTCGGGGTTGGCGATCTCGTAGCTGTCGGTGGTGTCGTAGATCACCCAGGCGCCGTTGCGCGCGCAGGCCTCGCGCCCACGTTGCTGCACGGTGGCGCTGCCCTGCCAGGGCGCGACGATCTTGAGATAGGGGCCGGCGCTGCCGCGCACCATCGACGCGTTGCGCAGTACACGGTGGCGCTCGGCCTCCAGGCGCGTGAGGATCACGTCGCCGGCGTGCGACGAGGCGATCTGGCCCTCGAATTCGATGCCGCCGTAGAGGTCGGACTGCAGGCCGCCGAAGTGCCGCGAGATCCACTCGCACCACTGCGGCGCCCGCTCGCGCGGGGCGACGGCGTCGGTGCTGAGAACGATGGAGCCGGCCATGTCGCGCAGATTATCAGCCTCCGCATTGCCGGATCCGCATGCTGAGATTTCGGGTTAACCCTGGTCCGCTTACACACCAGCGCAAGATGGATTTGCACGGTGAGCACAGTCCACCGGCCCGGCCTTGCCTACGATCGAATCGCCTGCGCAAGCGCGCTTGGGAGAAATGCCATGTCTGATTTGTCCATGCTGATCAACGGCCTGAATGTCGGTGCCCAGGGAGGTGCCACCTTCGAGCGTCGCAACCCCCTCGATGACAGCGTCGCCACGCGCGCGCCGGCGGCTTCGCCCGCCGACGCGGTGCTGGCCGTGGAAGCTGCCGCCGCCGCCTTCCCCGCCTGGGCCGACATCGGCCCGAGCGAGCGCCGCGCGCTGCTGCTCAAGGCCGCCGACAAGCTGGAGGCCAAGCTGCCCCTGTTCGTCGAGGCCGTCGCGGCCGAGACTGGTGCCACGGCCATGTGGGCCGGCTTCAATGTGATGCTGGCCGCCGGCATGATCCGTGAAGCGGCGGCCCTGACCACCCAGATCAGCGGCGAGATCATCCCCTCCGACGTGCCGGGCTCGCTGGCCATGGGCGTGCGTCAGCCCGCCGGGGTGGTGGTGGGCATCGCGCCGTGGAACGCGCCCGTCATCCTGGGCGTGCGCGCCGTCGCCACGCCGCTGGCCTGCGGCAACACGGTCGTCCTCAAGGGCAGCGAGAACTGCCCGCGCACCCACCAGCTGATCGTGGAGTCCTTCGTCGACGCCGGCTTGCCGGCCGGGGTGGTGAACTACGTCACCAACGCGCCGCAGGACGCCGCCGCGGTGGTGGAAGCCATGGTGGCCCATCCGGCGGTGCGCCGCGTCAACTTCACCGGCTCCACCCGCGTCGGCAAGATCATCGCCGGGGTCTGCGCCAAGTACCTGAAGCCGGTCGTCCTCGAACTGGGCGGCAAGGCGCCGCTGGTGGTGCTGGACGACGCCGACGTGGACGACGCCGTCAACGGTGCGGCCTTCGGCTGCTTCGCCAACAGCGGCCAGATCTGCATGAGCACCGAACGCGTGATCGTGGACGAGAAGATCGCCGACGAGTTCGTCCGCAAGTTCGCCGCCAAGGCCGGCACACTCCCGCTGGGCGATCCGCGCAAGCCCGAGCCCGTGGTTCTGGGCAGCGTGATCGGCATGGCCACGGTGGAGCATTGCAATGCGCTGATCGACGACGCGCTGTCCAAGGGCGCCACGCTGGTGTGCGGCGGCAAGGCCGATTCGACCTTGATGCCCGCCACGCTGCTGGATCACGTGACGCGCGACATGCGGATCTTCCACGAGGAGACCTTCGGCCCCGTGAAGGCCATCGTGCGCGTGCGCGGCGTGGAGGAGGCCATCGCCTGCGCCAATGACAACGCGTACGGGCTGTCCTCCGCCGTGTACGGGCGCGATATCGCGCGCGCCTTCAACGTGGCGCGCAAGATCGAATCGGGCATCTGCCACGTCAACGCCCCGACGGTCCATGACGAGGCCCAGATGCCCTTCGGCGGCGTCAAGGGCAGCGGCATCGGCCGCTTCGGCGGCAAGGCGGGGGTGGCCGAGTTCACCGAGCTGCGGTGGATCACGGTGCAGACCACGCCGCGCCACTATCCGTTCTGAGCGGCGGGCACGCAGTTTCGTCCAGGCCGTGCCACGCTGCCGACCGGCGGCACCAACCCAAGAAAAGGAGACATCCATGACCCAACGCAGACTCATCATCAAGGCTGGTGCCGCACTGGGCGGCGCGGCCGCCTTCGGCGCGCCCATGCTGGCGCGTGCGCAGCAGTCCGTCATCAAGATCGGCTATTCGGCCTCCAAGACCGGCCCCGGCGCGGGCGGCAATGCCACGCAGAACGACCCGGTCTACACGATGTGGTTCAAGCAGATCGCGGCCGAAGGCGGCATCACCATCAAGGGCAAGAAGTACCTGGTCGAGAAGATCGAGTACGACGACCGCAGCAACCCCGAGGAAGCCATCCGCGCCTATGAGCGCCTGGCCACGCAGGACAAGGTGGACTTCGTGTTCGCGCCCTGGGGCACGGGCATGAACCTGGCGATCGCCCCCACCCTCAACAAGTACAAGTACCCGCACATGGCGGTCTCGGCGATCACCGACAAGGCGCCGATGGTCACCAAGCGCTTCAACAACATCTTCTTCCACCAGGGCGGCGGCTCCATGTATGGCGAGCAGCTGGTGAACCTGCTGGAAGAACAGCGCAAGGCCGGCGTCATCGGCAACAAGATCGCGATGGTCAACATCGCCGACGAGTTCGGCGTCGACCTCTCGGGCGGCGCGCGCAGGGCCGCCGCCAAGCACGGCTTCCAGCTGGTCTACGACAAGAGCTATCCGGGCGGCACGCAGGACTTCTCCGGCATCATCAACGACGCGAAGAGCCTGGGCGTGGATGCCTTCATCGCGTTCTCGTATCCGCCGGACACGGTCGCCCTGACCGCCACCGCGCAGGCCGCGAGCTTCAATCCCAAGGTGTTCTTCGTGGGCATCGGCACGGCCTTCCCGATGTACGTGGGTCGCTTCAAGGAAACCGCCGAGGGTGTGATGGGCGTGGGCGGGATCAACAACGACCTGCCGGCCTGGAAGGCCTTCCGCGCCAAGCACATCGAGCTGAGCGGCAAGGAACCGGATCGGTTCTCCAACATGCTGATCCACTCGACGCTGAACATCCTGAAGGAATCGATCGAGCGCGCCGGCACGCTGGACCGCGCTGCCGTGATCGAGCAGATCCGCAAGGGCGGCTTCAACACGCCCAACGGCGTCATCAGCTACAAGGACCAGCAATGGTCCGACGTCTGGTGCGTGGGCCAGTGGCAGGGCGGCGAGTTCCATGGCCTGGCGCCTTCGAGCAAGCCCGGCGCCAAGAAGCCGGTGATCCCCAAGCCGGCCTGGAAGGCCTGAAGTCCGCCCGACTGAATCTCCCCCGCACAGCGGGGGAGATTTTTTGATGCAATGCAATGCAACTGACTGTCGAAATCCTGCTGTTCGGCCTGACGCTGGGCGGCCTCTACGCCATGGTGGCCATGGGGCTGACCCTGCAATACGGCGTGGCGCGCATCATGAACCTGGCCTATGGCGAGTGGCTGATCGCAGCCGCCTTCGGGGCCTGGGCCGCAGTCACCTACCTGAAACTCAGTCCGCTGGTGTCGCTCGCCCTGGCGTTGCCGCTGGGCTTTGCGGTGAACTGGCTGGTCTACCAGGTTCTGCTGACCCCGCTGGTCAGGCGCACCAAGGCCGGACCGGCGCTGGAAGTGGATAGCCTGCTGGCCACCTTCGGGCTGCTGTTCGTGGTGCAGGGCGTGATGCTGGCCCTGTTCGGCGGCGGCTACCACAGCTACGGCTACCTGGCCGAGGGCGTGAACGTGCTGGGCGCGCAGATCTCCCTGAACCGGCTCGTGATGTTCGGCCTGACAGTGGCGTGCACGGCCTTGATCATCCTGTTCCTGGCGCGCACCCGCGCCGGCACCGCGGTGCGGGCCGTTGCCACTGCACCGGGCAACGCCCCGTTGGTGGGGATCGATGTGCGCAAGGTGTCGGCGCTGACCTTCGCCACCGGCGGCGCGCTGGCGGCCGCGGGCGGCGTGCTGGCCAGCATGTTCCTGACCTTCAGCGCCACCATGGGTGTCGTGTTCACGATGAAGGCGCTCATCGTCATCATCATGGGAGGCACGGGCAACGTGGCCGGCGCGATCGTCGCCGGGCTGCTGCTGGGCATGTTCGAAACCGTGGTGGCCCGTCTCGTCGACCCCGGCCTGACGTTGGCCTCGAATTACCTGCTGTTCCTGATCATTCTGCTCTGGCGCCCCTTCGGGCTGTTCGGGCGACCCGTGCGATGAAACTTCCCCGCAAACGTTCGCTGGCGATCGCCCTGGTGGCGCTGGCGCTGGCAGCCCTGCTGCCGCTGTGGAGCAACGACTACTTCCTCGGCCTGGGCATCAACCTTGCGCAGTATGCGTTGATGGCGACCGCCTGGGCGCTGTTCTCCGGCCCCACGCGCTACATCTCCCTGGCCAGCGTCGCCTTCTACGGCATCGGCGCCTATACCGTGGCGGTGTTGGGCGATGCGCTGCCGCTGCCGCTGATCTATCCTATTGCGGTGGCGGTTGGCGCCTTGCTGGCCCTGCTGGTCGGCCTGGCGACGCTGCGCTTATCGGGCACCTACTTCGTGATCTTCTCGTTCGGGCTGACCGAGCTGGTGCGCCAGCTGGTCACCTGGTACGAGATCAACGTCACCAAGACCCTCGGCCGCTATGTCTTCCTCGAGGTGAGCAACCGCCAGATCTACTGGGAACTGCTGGTCCTGCTGGCGCTGGTGCTGGCCGTCAGCTGGTGGGTTCAACGCTCGCGCCTGGGCCTGGCGCTGCGCGTGATCGGCGAGGACGAAACCGTGGCGCGGCACGTGGGCATCCATGTCACGCGGGCAAAGCTGCTGCTGTTCCTCGTCAGCTCGATGTTCATCACGCTGGCTGGCGCGGTGATGGCGCCGCGCTGGACCTACATTGATCCGGCCATCTCGTTCAACGCCGTGATCTCCTTCCAGGTCGTCATCATGGCCCTGCTCGGCGGCGCCGGGAGCCTGTTCGGACCGCTGGCCGGGGCGATTCCGCTGGCCTTGCTGTTCGAAGTGCTGTCGGCCCGCTTCCCCAACCATTTCTCCATCCTGCTGGGTGTCGCGTTCATGGTCATCGTGTATTTCGTGCCGGGCGGCGTATCCGGTGCGGTGTCGGGCTGGCTGGCCCGCCGGCGCCAGGAGAAGGCGGCATGAGCGCAATGGCACCCGTGTTGCGCGTGCGCGGCCTGAGCCGCAGCTTCGGCGGCCTGCGCGCCGTCGATGGCCTGGACTTCGAACTCGCCCCGGGCGAGATCCTGGGCCTGCTCGGGCCCAACGGCTCGGGCAAGACGACCGCCATGAACCTGATCTCCGGCAGCCTGGATGCCGATGCGGGCGTGATCGAATTCGACGGCGCGCCGATACAGCATCTGCCTGCCTTCCGGCGGGCGCAGCGCGGGATCGCGCGCTCGTTCCAGCTGGTGCGGGTGCCGGCCAGCCTGAGCTGCCTCGAGAACGTGGTCAGCGGGATGGCGTTCGGCCCGCGTGGCGTGTGGGGCCATGCGGCGCGCGAGCGTGCCGCTGCCCTGCTGGCGCGCGTGGGCCTGGCGGACAAGGCGAACGTGCTCGCCGGCGACCTCACCTACATCGACCAGAAGCGGCTGGAGCTCGCGCGGGCGCTCGCCTTGCAGCCCAAGCTGTTGCTGCTGGACGAGTGGCTGGCGGGCCTGAATCCGACCGAGCTGGTGGACGGCATCGCGCTGGTGCGGCAGATCCGCGACGACGGCCTGTCCATCCTGATGGTGGAACACGTGATGGAAGCGATTCGCGCGTTGTGCGGCCGCTGCGTGGTGATGAACGCCGGCTGCAAGATCGCCGAGGGTCCGACGGCGGAGGTCCTGGAGCATCCGGAGGTGCTGGCGGCCTATCTGGGAGGGGCGGCCCATGCTTGAGATTGCAGGCCTGTCCGTGAACTACGGCCGCCACCGTGCGCTCAGCGATGCGGCGCTGCAGGTGGAGCGCGGAGAGATCGTGGTGCTGCTCGGCGCCAATGGCGCGGGCAAGTCCACGCTCCTGAAGGCGGTGGCTGGCCTGGTGCCGGCATTGCCCGGCGCCCGGGTGACGCTGGCCGGGCAGTCGCTGGTGGGGCAGGCGCCGCACCGCATCGTCGAACAGGGCCTGGCGCTGGTGCCCGAGGGCCGCGGTGTGTTCGGTGAATTGAGCGTCGCCGAGAATCTGGCGCTGGGCGCCTACCCGCGGCGCGCGCGCGCCAAGGAGGCGCAGACCCGGGCGGCCGTGCTGGCCTTGTTCCCCCGCCTTGCCGAGCGGCTGGGGCAGCAGGTGCGCACCATGAGCGGCGGTGAGCAGCAGATGGTGGCAATGGGCCGCGCGCTGATGTCCGCGCCCGACATCCTGTTGCTCGACGAGCCTTCGTTGGGCCTGTCGCCGTTGATGGCGCACGAGCTGTTCCAGTCGCTCGGCCGCATCCGTGCCACTGGCGTGGGGATCCTGCTGGTGGAGCAGAACGCGCACCTGAGCCTGCAGGTGGGTGACCGGGCCTATGTGATGGCGACCGGCGTGATCTCCGGCGGCGGTTCGGCCGAGGCGGCCCGCCAGGACGACAGCGTGCGGCGTGCCTACCTGGGCGGGCACTGATGGAAGGACGGCTGATGGGTGAGATGCAGGACAAGGTGTGCGTGATCACCGGCGGTGCCGGTAGCGTGGGGCTGGCGTCGGCCCGTGCGCTGCTGGCCGCGGGGGCACGCGTCTGGCTGGTGGACCGGTCGGAAGAGGGGTTGCAGGCAGCGGCGCAGTCGCTGGCCGCCGGCGAACGCGTGGGCTGGGCCGTGGCCGACGTGGGCGACAGCGCCCAGACGCAGGCCTACCTCGCCGGCGCACGCGCGCGCTGGGACCGGCCCATCGATTTCCTGTTCTGCAATGCGGGCATCAATGGCGCCATCGCCCCCATCGCGCAGTACCCGGAGGAGGTGTTCGATGCCGTGATGCGCGTGAACGTGCGTGGCGCCTTCCTCGCCCTGCGGCATGGCTTTGCGTTGCTGGCCGACGGGGCCAGCGTGCTGATCAACGCGAGCGTGGTGGCCGTCACGGCAGACCCGGGCATCGCGGCCTACGCCACTTCCAAGCACGCGCTGCTGGGCCTGATGCGGGTGGCAGCCAAGGAAGGCGCGATGCGCGGCATCCGCGTCAACGTCATTGCGCCCGGGCCCATCGCCAACGCGTTCCAGAGCGACATCGAGCAGCGGCTGTCGGCCGTGGTCGGCCGTGATGCCACGCAGATGCTGGACGGGATGATTCCGCTGGGCCGGCATGGCCACCCGGAGGAGATCGCCCAGATGGTGCTGTTCCTCGCGGGCAGCCGCAGCAGTTTTTCCACCGGCGGCGTGTTCATGGCCGACGGCGGCATGCATATTTGACGACCAACATCGAAGGAGTACCACGATGCCCGAAATTGCCCGCAACGAGTTCTGGAAGGACCTCAAGCCCATCGACCCGGTGTTCAAGCCCGACGCGCTGAAGGATCTCTATGTCGCGCAGGCCGCGACCGACGACGAACGCTACTACGTGCCCTTCACCGAAACGGTGTCCTCGCGCCCGCTGTGGATCTCGCCCGCGCGCAACATGTGGTGCGACATCCTCTATGCCAAGGGCCCGGGGCTGGTGAACCGGCACTACCACCCGCAGCAGGTGTTCGCGTACACGATTTCCGGCAAGTGGGGTTACCTGGAGCACGACTGGACCGCCACCGCCGGTGATTTCGTCTATGAATCCCCTGGCGAGGGCCACACCCTGGTCTCGTACGAGCATGAAGATCCCATGCGCGTCTTCTTCATCGTGGCGGGGCCCTTGATCTGGCTGGACGACGAGGGCAAGTCCATCGGGCACTTCGACGTGCACGACTACATCGCCCTGTGCCGTGCCCACTACGAGAAGGTGGGGCTGGGCGCGAACTATGTCGAGTCGCTGTTCCGGTAACAGGACATTCGCCTGACGCGTCAGTCAGGCGCTGTCATGCGCTCCAGCGAGGTGAGCACTAACATGGCCTGCTCGCGACCCGTTCGGCACATGTCTTCGCTCGGCTTCAGGCTGGCGCAGAACGGCGGCCGCTCGGGCTGGCCGAAGATCCGGCAGCGGTTGGCGTCGTCGAGCTGAAGGCAGCGCACGCCGGCCGGCTTGCCCTGCGGCATGCCGGGAATCGGCGAGGTGATGGAAGGCGCGATGCAGCAGGCACCGCAGCCCGGACGGCAGTTCATGCCCCGTATTGCACCACGGGTGCAGGGTTGCATTCCGCCAAGTAAAATCTGGCCCTTTCGGCCTGCGGGCCGCCCCGCGCCCGGTTCCGGCGCCTTCCCTCATGCTCTATCCAGAAGAATTCGACGTGATCGTCGTCGGCGGCGGTCACGCCGGCACCGAAGCGGCCCTGGCCTCCGCGCGCATGGGCTGCCGCACTTTGCTGCTCACCCACAACATCGAGACGCTGGGGCAGATGAGCTGCAACCCGTCCATCGGCGGGATCGGCAAGGGCCACCTGGTCAAGGAGGTCGATGCGCTGGGCGGTGCCATGGGCATCGCCACGGACGAGGCGGGTATCCAGTTCCGCATCCTCAACTCCAGCAAGGGACCGGCGGTGCGCGCCACCCGGGCCCAGGCCGACCGCATCCTCTACAAGGCGGCGATCCGGCAGCGGCTGGAGAACCAGCCGAACCTGACCCTGTTCCAGCAGGCCGTGGACGACCTGATGGTGGAGGGCGACCGGGTCGTGGGCGCCGTGACCCAGGTCGGCATCCGGTTCCGGGGCCGGGCGGTGGTGCTGACCGCCGGCACCTTCCTGGACGGCCGCATCCACGTCGGGCTGAACAACTACCCGGCCGGCCGGGCGGGCGATCCGCCCGCGGTCTCGCTGTCGGCCCGCCTGAAGGAGCTGAAGCTGCCGCAGGGACGGCTGAAGACCGGCACGCCGCCGCGCATCGACGGCCGCACCATCGACTTCAGCCGCTGCGAGGAGCAGCCCGGCGACCTGGATCCGGTGCCGGTGTTCAGCTTCATGGGCTCCGCCGACATGCACCCGCGCCAGGTGCCGTGCTGGATCACCCACACCAACGAGCGCACCCACGAGATCATCCGCTCGGGTTTCGACCGCAGCCCGATGTTCACCGGTCGCATCGAAGGCGTGGGACCGCGCTACTGCCCGAGCGTGGAAGACAAGATCAACCGCTTCAAGGACAAGGACAGCCACCAGGTCTTCCTGGAGCCCGAGGGCCTGACGACCCACGAGATCTATCCCAACGGCATCTCGACCAGCCTGCCGTTCGATGTCCAGCTCGGCCTGGTGCGCACGCTGCCTGGGCTGGAAAACGCCCACATCCTGCGGCCGGGCTATGCCATCGAGTACGACTATTTCGATCCGCGCTCGCTCAAGGCCAGCTTCGAGACGCAGGCGATCGCCGGCCTGTTCTTCGCCGGCCAGATCAATGGCACCACCGGCTACGAGGAAGCGGCGGCCCAGGGCCTGTTCGCCGGCATCAATGCGGCCCTGCAGGTGCGGGGCGAGGCCGCCTGGCTGCCGTCGCGCGACCAGGCCTACCTGGGTGTGCTGGTGGACGACCTGATCACCAAGGGCGTGACCGAGCCCTACCGCATGTTCACCAGCCGGGCCGAGTTCCGGCTGCAGCTGCGTGAAGACAATGCCGACCTGCGGCTGACGGAAGAGGGCCGGCGCATGGGCCTGGTGGATGACGCCCGCTGGGATGCCTTCTGCCGCAAGCGCGATGCTGTTTCACGTGAAACAGAGCGCCTCAAGTCGACCTGGGTGAACCCGCGCGTGCTGTCGGCGGCCGAGTCCACCCGCGTGCTGGGCAAGGCCATCGACCACGAATACAACCTGGGCGACCTGCTGCGTCGCCCGGACGTCGGTTACGAAGACTTGATGTCGCTGGAAGGAGGGCGCTGGCGCGGCACCGATGTTTCACGTGAAACGCTGGGTACGCTGTACGAGCCGGTGGTCGAGCAGTTGGAGATCGGCGCCAAGTACTCGGGTTACATCGAGCGCCAAAAGGACGAGGTATTGCGCGCGGCGCATTACGAAAGCCTGAAGCTTCCGGCCGAGCTGGACTACATGCAGGTTCCCGCGTTGAGCATCGAGGTGCGCCAGAAGCTCAACAAACACCGTCCCGAGACCCTGGGCATGGCATCCCGCATCTCCGGAGTGACGCCGGCCGCCATCTCGCTGCTGCTGGTCCATCTCAAGAAGAGCAAGTTCAAGGGCTTCACCGACGTTGGCAACCAGCAGGCCCAGGCCGCCGCATGAGCCAGACTGACCGCGAGGCTCGCTTGCGCCAGGGCTTGGACGACCTGGGCCTGAGCCTGGAGGAGGCGCAGGTCGCCCAGCTGCTGGCGTACCTGGCGCTCATCGCCAAGTGGAACAAGGTCTACAACCTCACCGCTGTGCGCGATCCGGAGGAAATGCTGGGCCAGCACCTGCTGGACAGCCTGGCGGCGGTGCCGCCGCTGCGGCGGTGTGCGGCCGCCGGCGCGCGCCTGCTGGACGTCGGCTCGGGTGCGGGCCTACCCGGTGTGGTGTTCGCCATCTGCTGCCCGGAGCTGCAGGTCGACTGCGTCGATACCGTTGGCAAGAAAGCGGCCTTCATCCAGCAGGTAGCAGCGCAGCTGGGCCTGAAGAACCTGCGTGGCCTGCACGACCGGGTGGAGAACCTGACCGGTCCGTACGATGTGGTCTGCTCCCGTGCCTTCGCCTCCCTGGCCGACTTCGTTGCATGGTCGGGCGGGGCGGTGGCGGAGCAGGGCGTGTGGATGGCCATGAAGGGCAAGCGGCCCGACGCCGAAATGGCCGAGCTGCCGCAAGACGCTGAAGTGTTTCACGTGGAACAGCTGCACGTGCCTGGGCTGGACGCGCAGCGGTGCATCGTCTGGATGCGGCGGCGCGCGCAGCCCTGAACCTCGCCACGCGCCTGCGTGACAGGTACGTGGTTGAGGCGGCAATCCTTTCACTGAAGCGCGGCCTATTGTTCGTGGAGGCGCGGCCTCCTCTTCGCGTGAGGCGCGATCTGCTGTTTACTCGAGGCGCGACCACGGGTTCGCTGAGGAGTTGCCCTGGATGCCTGGGGCACGGCCTTGAGGGCACATGAAAAACGGCGGAGGACGCTTCGCGAAGCAACTCCTGTTTCACGTGGAACAGTCAGGGCGCGCCACCTGCATGCGCCCATTGCCACCTGAATTTGCCTCGCCCACTCGCGCCGTGACGGCGATCGCAGTCTCTGCCGTTAAACTCGGCGCTCACCGGAGGCCCTTCATGTTTGGCGTTGCTGACTACGGCGCATTCGTCGCCGCGATCCTGATCTTTCTCGCCATCCCGGGGCCTGGGAACCTCGCGCTCATCACGTCCACGGGCAAGGGCGGCATCGCCGGCGGGTTGGCCGCGACCTTCGGGGTCATCGCCGGCGACCAGGTGCTGATGTGGTCGGCCGTGGCCGGCGTGGCCGCGCTGCTGGCTGCCTATCCCGCGGCCTTCCGCGCCGTCCAGTGGCTGGGCGCCGCCTACCTTGCCTGGCTGGGGCTGCGCATGCTGCTGGCCAAGCCGGGCGACGCGCCGGTGCTGCACATCGAGCCGCGCCAGTATTTCAAACAGGCGGGACTGATCACCCTGTTGAACCCCAAGGCGATCGTCTTCTACATGGCCTTCTTCCCGCTCTTCGTCGACCCGGCGCGCCACCAGGGCCTGGTGACTTTCGGTTTCATGGCGGCCACGGTGGCGGTGCTGACCTTTCTCTATGGCCTGGGCGCCGTCCTGCTGACCCATTTCCTGGCCGAGCGCATGCGCGCCAACCCGCGCGTGGGCCAAGTGCTGGAGAAGTTCGCCGGACTCTGCCTGGTGGGCTTCGGCGTCAAGCTGGCGGTGAGCAGGTAAGCCCATGGCCAAGATCTTCTGCGTCGCCAACCAGAAAGGTGGGGTCGGCAAGACCACCACCACCGTCAACCTGTCCGCCGGCCTGGCCAAGGTGGGCCAGCGCGTGCTGCTGGTGGACCTCGATCCCCAGGGCAATGCCACCATGGGATCGGGCATCGACAAGCGCGCCCTGCAGCTCTCGGTCTACGACGTGCTGCTGGAGTCGGCCACCGTGGCCGAGGCCCGGGTGCGCAGTGAGCGCCTGGTCGAAGCGGGCTGTGCCTACGACGTGCTGGGCGCCAACCGCGACCTGGCCGGTGCCGAAGTGGAACTGGTGGAACTCGATCGCCGCGACAAGCGCCTGAAGGAGGCGCTGGCCGCGGTGGATGCCGACTACGACTTCATCCTGGTCGACTGCCCGCCGTCGCTGTCCATGCTCACGCTCAACGGCCTGTGCGCGGCGCACGGCGTGATCGTGCCCATGCAGTGCGAGTACTTCGCGCTCGAAGGCCTGTCCGACCTGGTCAACACCATCAAGCAGGTGCATGCCAACCTGAACAAGGACCTGGAGATCATCGGCTTGCTGCGCGTCATGTTCGATCCGCGCATCACGCTGCAGCAGCAGGTGAGCGACCAGCTCAAGGCGCACTTTGGCGACAAGGTGTTCAACACCGTGATCCCGCGCAACGTGCGGCTGGCCGAGGCGCCCAGCTACGGCCTGCCGGGCGTGGCCTTCGACCCGTCGGCGCGCGGCAGCCAGGCGTTCGTCGAATTCGCCCGCGAGATGGTCGCGCGCATCGAGTCGATGCGCCGCTAAGCCTTGCCTTTGCTCACTTTATTGCTACAGAATCGCTAGCGATGAAAGCCCGCAACGTGCTCGTCCTGCCCGGCTGGGAAAACAGCGGGCCCAGGCACTGGCAGTCGCTGTGGGAGCAGCGCCACGGCTACACCCGGGTGGAGCAGCACGACTGGACGAAGCCGCTGCGCGGTGACTGGGTGGCCCGCCTGGAAGACGTGGTGCTCGGCTGCAGCGAGCCGGCGGTGCTGGTGGCGCACAGCCTGGGCTGCATCCTGGTGGCGGCCTGGGCCGCGCATTCGCGCAACACCCAGCGGGTGAAGGCGGCGCTGCTGGTGGCCCCGGGCGACGTGGAGCGCCCCGAGATCCGCGCGCAGCTTCCCAGCTGGTCGCCCATCGAGCTGCAGGCGCTGCCCTTTCCATCGGTGCTGGTGGGCAGCCGCGATGACCCCTTCTGTGCCTTCGAGCGCGCCCGCCTGTTCGCGCATGCGTGGAAGGCGCAATTCATGGACTACGGCCACTGCGGCCACATCAATGCCGATTCCGGCCTGGCCAGCTGGCCCGAAGGCCATGTCCTATTGCAGGACCTGATGAAAGATTGAGCGAAAGAGCGAGATGGTGACCAAGAAACCCAAGGGCCTGGGACGCGGCCTCGAAGCGTTGCTGGGGCCCAAGGTGGCCGAGGGCGCGCCGGCCGACGCGCCGGGCGCCAACCCCGGACAGCCCGCGTCGCTGCGGCTGGACGACATGGTGCCCGGCATGTACCAGCCGCGCACGCGCATGGACGAAGGCGCGCTCTACGAGCTGGCCGAGTCGATCAAGGCGCAGGGCATCATGCAGCCGATCCTGGTGCGCAAGCTGCCGGACGGGCCCAACGCCGGCCGCTACGAGATCATCGCCGGCGAGCGGCGTTTCCGCGCCGCGCGCCTGGCCGGCCTGGACAGCGTGCCCGTGCTGGTGCGCGACGTGCCCAACGAAGCCGCCGCTGCCATGGCGCTGATCGAGAACATCCAGCGCGAGGACCTCAATCCGCTGGAAGAGGCGCAAGGCTTGCAGCGCCTGGTCAAGGACTTCGGCCTGACCCACGAGCAGGCGGCCCAGGCCGTGGGTCGCTCGCGCAGCGCGGCCTCCAACCTGCTGCGCCTGCTGAACCTGGCCGACCCGGTGCAGACCATGCTGATGGCCGGTGACCTGGACATGGGCCACGCGCGGGCGCTGCTGGCGCTGGAGCGCGCCGCCCAGATCACGGCGGCCAACCAGATCGCCCACAAGAAGCTGTCCGTGCGCGAGGCCGAGAGCCTGGTCAAGAAGATCGGCGCCGAATTCAACCTGGTCTCACCCAAGCCGAAGAAGGAGAAGTCGCGCGACCTGCGCCGCATCGAGGAGGAGCTCTCCGACCTGCTCACCGCGCAGGTGGAGGTGCGCGTGAAGAAGCGCGTCAAGCGCCATGGCCGCGTGGAGGAGCTCGGCGAGATCGGCATCCAGTTCGGCTCGATCGACGAGCTCAACGGCCTGATCGAGCGCCTGCGCGGCGGCTGACACCGCGTCGCCACGCCTGCCGCGCCGCACGCCGCACGCCGCACGCCGCACGCC